>CAZMDJ010000038.1:0-11040 GCA_964565165.1 uncultured Actinomycetes bacterium
CATCGACCACCATGCGCTTTGCTTGATCTGCAAAATTACCTACCGCAGTTTCGCGTAGTAATTGATTTTGAATCAACATCGCATTTGCGTAGTCAACTTTTGACATCGATGTTGCCCAATGGCCATGCCAGAACCAAGTCATCCGCTCAACAAATGGATTATCAGAATCGACCATTCGGTCCATCCACCAGAGAGTTAATTGAAACTCTTGTTCACGCATTGCATTTCGCCACTCAACTCGCGCAATTGCATTTGCAGGACGAGGTCCTAATTTCTTAAATACCGGAGGAGCAATTCTGGAAGAGCTATCAACAGTCAGTATTTTGTCGAGAGCATTTGAAGAGCCAACTTTTACCGCCGCTTCAAATTCACCAGGTTTTGGACCAAAGCCCAAACGATGAAAATATCTCGCGATCAATGCCCGATCGGATATCACCTACTTAGTTAACCAAAGAGAACCCTTAGATATAAGGTGTCCACATGAATTCAAAGGAAATTCTTAAAGAGGAAATCATCAAAAAAGCTGTTGTCCACGGAAAAGTAATTCTTTCTAGCGGCAAAGAGGCTGATTACTACGTAGACCTTCGTCGCGTAACTCTTGATCATGTAGCAGCGCCGCTAATCGGCGAAGTAATGCTCGAATTAACAAAGGATTTAAATTACGACGCAGTTGGTGGCTTAACTCTGGGCGCAGATCCTGTTGCAACTGCGATGATGCATACCGCTGCAAAGCAAGGAAGAGCACTTGATTCATTTGTGGTGCGTAAGGCCGAGAAAGCACATGGATTACAACGTCGAATCGAAGGGCCAGATGTAAAAGGTAAGCGCGTACTAGCAGTTGAAGATACCTCTACAACTGGCGGTTCAGTTTTAACTGCAGTGGAAGCGCTAAATGAAGCTGGCGCGATTGTCGTAGGCGTTGCTGTTATCGTTGAACGTGGCGCAGCGCCAAAGATTAAAGAAGCTGGCTTGGAATACCGCGCTGCTTATCAGTTAGCAGATTTAGGTCTCAACTAAATTAGCTTAAATTCTTCTTTGTATTAATCTCTCTAACAATTTCAATTGCTACAGGGATCAAACTAAAGAAGATAATCAACGCAATAATCGGAAGTAAGTATTTATCAATACTTCCCGAGATCTTGTCTCCTAAGAAAATACCTAATCCGATAACAGATTCGGTCCAGATAATCGCGCCGATGGTGTTGTAGATAAAGAATTGGCGAGCTGGAACTTTGATGATTCCCGCAAGAGGATTAATAAGAGTGCGAATAAAAGGAACATAGCGAGAGAGAATCAACGCCTTTCCGGTTCCGTATTTGTTTAACCACTTCTCAGTTGCTTGAACTCGCTTTTGATTAAAGAAGCGACCATCAGGTCGATCAAAGTATCGCGGACCAACTTTTGCGCCAAACCAATAACCAAACTGCGATCCGATAATTGCAGCGATTGGTGCACCAATTAAAAGCGCCGGAACATTTAAATGAGTTCCGACAATCTCTTGAGCTGAACCTGATGCCGCAAGGCCTGCAATAAAGAGAAGGGAATCCCCTGGGAAAAAGAGGCCTACCAATAGACCTGTCTCAGCAAAGATAATTGCTAAAACTCCTAGAAGACCAAGCGTTGTAACGATCGAATGAGCGTCAAAGAGGTTAGCCATGCGTGAACCCTAGACCCGGATTTACAGAATTGTTATAAAAAAGCGCCTCAAAGGGTGTTGCCAAATCAAAGATCGCCCCCTATCTTTCGCGTTAATCGTTTTACTAAATCGATTAACTGAGGGGAAAATGGCACATACGCTAAAGAACGTCGCTGAGGCGGCAGGGGTTTCGCCTGCCACCGCCTCGATCGTTCTAAATGGCCGTGCCAAAGGTCGAGTCTCCGAGGAGGTAGCGAATCGAGTAATCGCCACCGCCAAGGAGCTCAACTATCGACCAAACCTCACCGCCAGATCACTTAGAACCCAAGAGTCGAAGACCATAGGCCTAATCTCAGATCAAATCGCTACTACGCCTTTCGCCGGCCAAATGTTGGCAGGCGCCCAAGATGTGGCTTGGCGTAATGGTTGGCTTCTTCTACTTGTAAATACAGATGACGATAAATCTTTTGAAGACACCGCTACCAAAGCGCTTATCCAACGAAACGTCGATGGATTCATTTACGCATCTATGTATCACCGTGAAGTAACAATTCCTAATTCAATTAGCGATCAACAAGTTGTGCTTTTAGATTGTTTTGAAAAAAGCGGAAACCATGACAGCGTGGTTCCTGCTGAATATAAAGGCGCTCGCAGTGCAGTTGAATACTTAGTTTCAAAAGGGCACAAGAAGATTGCGCACATTACTGACGGTGGAAACAATTTTGCATCTCCAGAACGTCTTCGCGCATATCAAGACGTTTTAAATGAAAACAAGATTGTTGTTAATAAAGATTTTATTGTGAAGATAAATGGTTCAGATACCGCAGAAGGATTTAAAGCGACAAAGAAGATTCTTGATTTAAAAGAATTGCCCACTGCGATATTTGCTTATAACGACCGTATGGCATTGGGTGCATACGAGGCAATTCAAGAAGCTGGATTGCAGGTCGGCAAAGATATTTCTGTTATCGGGTTTGATAATCAACCACATTTTGCAGATGCACTCCGACCAGGTTTAACAACGGTACAACTTCCACATTATGCAATGGGCGCTTGGGCAGCTCAACGCTTATTGGATCAACTTCAGAATTCCGAATCAACTAACAACATGCGCCATCAAATTGATTGCACATTAGTTGTTAGAGATTCGGTTGGACCGGCCCGTTAGAAATAACGAGCCAGTCCAAGATTGACGATCTAGACCATCGTCAATCAATCAACGCTGAAAAGTTCAGCGTTGATCCCCCACCCAGAAAGGGCAATTGCATGACCTCTAAGTGGCGCATCAGTTTAGCCGCAGCGGTAGCTGTAGTTGGACTTGTTACACCTGGAACCCTCGTAGCTGCAAACGCTGCTCCTATCGAGATTCCACTTTGGACACATAACGGCGGAAACGCAGTAGAACTAGCTAACGTAGAAGCTACTGTGAAGGATTTCAATGCTTCACAGAAGACCTACAAGGTAGTTGTTAAGGCGTTCCCACAGATTAATTACAACGATGCAATCGTTGCGGCTGCAGCAGCAAACCGCCTTCCTTGCATCCTAGATACTGACGCTCCAGTTGTACCAGCTTGGGCATACGCAGGTTATCTATCACCGCTAACTGTTAAGCAATCAATCACCGGCAAGGTGCAATCATCTGCAAAAGGTGTTTACAACGGCAAGCTTTATTCAGTTGGTTTCTATGACGCAGCAATCGGATTATTTGCAAAGAAGTCTGTACTTGCTGACTTAGGTCTTCGTACACCAACAATCAATACACCATGGAACCTATCAGAGTTCAATGATGCTCTTGCAAAAGCAAAGGCTTCAGGCAAGTTTGATTATGCAATTTCACTTGGAACAGGTTGGGATGGTGAATGGTATCCATACGGATTCTCACCACTTCTTCAATCATTCGGTGGAGATCTAATCAATCGTAAAGATTACAAGTCAGCAGAAGGCGTACTAAACGGTGCGAAGGCTGTTGCATGGGGCAAGTGGTTCCAAGACATTTTCGCTAAGGGTTATGCACCAAAGAAAGAGACTGCAGATCAGCGCGACAATGGATTCTTAACAAACAAGATCGCATTCCAGTGGAATGGCGGTTGGGGCGGCAAGGCAGCATTTGAAAAGCTTGGAAAAGACTTCATTGTGCTTCCACCACCAAACTTAGGAACTAAGCCTTATATCGGTGGCGGTTCATGGCAGTGGGCAGTTTCAAGCACCTGCAAGAACAAGGCTGGCGCAAACGCATGGTTAGCTTTTGCTCTACAAGATAAGTACGTAACAAAGATGGCAGATGATCTATTGAACCTTCCTGTTACTGCAGCATCAGCAAAGGCATCAAAGTTCTTTGGTCCAGGTTCTGATTTAGGAATCTTCCAGCAGCTATCTGCTAAGTACGCATTGGTTCGTCCAGTAACTCCTGCATATCCAGTGATTGCAAAGATTTACGAGACAGCCACCAAGAACATCATCAACGGTGCAGACGTCCAGAAGGAATTGGATTCTGCAGTTGATCAAATCAATAAGAATCTTAAGGACAACTACTACTACCAGAAGGCAAAGTAATTTGACCTTTCACGTAGGAGTAAACGCTCTTAAGTGATCCTTTCAAGGGGGATCTGTTGGTGCGGATCAAGATTGGTCCGCACCAACACCCCCTACTAAAAATTAAGAAATTTAGAGAAAGAATTAGAAATGGCAAAAAAGCACGGACCTAGATCGGCAGAGCGTAAAGCAGCCTGGTTGCTCTCGCTCCCGGCCATCGTGCTTTTGATGTCCTTTGTTGTAATTCCAGTTGTACTTGGATTATTGCTTGGATTTACAAATGCTCAATTATTAAGCCCTCGCGCACCTGAATTTACTGGCCTTAGTAACTTTAGAACGCTCCTTGGAGTCTCTACTGCAACGCTAAACGCGGAAAAAAATCCAGATGGAACTTTCGTAAAGGATTCAAATGGTGCAATCCAATATGAACCAGTTAGAAATTTAACTCGCGAAGGCAGCAAGAACCCAAGCTTGATTGGAAAGACTGAAATCAAGAGATTTGGGGAGAACGAAAAAGAAGGAACTATAAAAGTCTTATTAGCAGGTGATCCAACTTTCTGGCGAGCTTTAACTAATACTCTCTTCTTTGCCTTAATCGTCGTTCCCGTGCAGGCAGGGCTAGCGCTATTACTTGCACTGTTAGTAAATCAAAAATTAAAAGGCAGAAATTTCTTCCGCACGATTTACTTTATTCCAACTGTTACCTCTATGGTCGTAATTTCCATGCTATGGAAGTTTATTTATCAGCCAGATGGTCTTTTAAATCAAACAATTACCAATTTCATGCCGCAATATCAACCAATAGATTGGCTTGGAAATCCAAAGACCGCAATGCCCGCAATCATTTTCATGTCGATTTGGCAAGCAGTTGGCTATCACATGATTATTTGGCTCGGTGGTTTACAAACAATTCCACAAGAGCTTTATGAAGCTGCGCGTATGGATGGCGCTAGAAAATGGCATGAATTTCGTTATGTAACTATTCCGGGCCTTCGTCATACCTTTGTTTTTATTTTAATTACCATCACAATCGCAGCTCTTGGCCTATTTGTTCAGGTCGCGATCCTGACCAGCGGTGGACCACTTGATGCAACCACGACGCTGGTTCATCAAGCATTCACTAAAGGTTATGGCCGTCAAGAGATCGGTTATGGCTCAGCAATTTCGTTTGTTTTCTTCACAATGGTTTTGGTAATTGCGCTCATACAACGCCAAATGACAAAAAGGATTGATGACTAATGAAGATCCTAGGACGTGTACTTTCATATGCGGCAGCAATTGGATTCACCATCCTCTTTGCATTCCCATTAGTTTTCATGGTGGTTGCATCTCTAAAGCCAGATTTCAATTTATTACAAGATACTGGCTCATATCGAGCATTTCTGCCGGTTGGCCCTATCTCATTGGATAACTATTCTGGGGTCTTTGATCGAATTCCATTCTTTACATTTCTAATGAATTCGCTCATCGTTGCTGGTGCAACGACAGTTCTTGGTTTGATAGTAAATAGCATGATTGGTTTTACGCTTGCCAGAATGCAATTTAAAGGCAAAAACATCGTATTTGCTGTAATTATCTCTACTTTGATTCTGCCTTTTGAAGTTATGGCTATTCCACTACTTTATTTAGTGGTGAACTTACCTAATTTATCAATAGATTCACATGGCCTACATATCCAGAAAGGCCTTGTAAATAACTATCAAGTCCAAATATTGCCATTTATCGCATCAGCAATTTCAATCTTTCTATTTATGCAATACTTCAAATCAATACCAAAAGAGCTTGATGAAGCCGCACTTGTAGATGGCGCATCTTGGTTCATGATTTATCGCAAGATCGCGATGCCACTTGCCGGACCTGCGATAGGAACTGTAGCAATTCTTACATTTTTACCAATGTGGAATTCGTATATTTGGCCGACAATGGTTGTTCAAGATGAAAGATTCCGGCCTATCATGATTGGTCTGCAATATTTCTATGTGAATTTTGGAACCTCTTATGGCCAAATCATGGCTTACCTAACTCTATTAACTATTCCAGTAGTTATTCTTTTCCTATCAACTCAGAAACTATTTACAAGTAGCATCGCCACAACTGGCGTGAAGGGATGAAGTACTTGCGTCTAATTTCATCGATGACTGCAATACTGTCGTCACTAAATCCACTTGCTGCAAATGGTGCGGAATTAAATCATCATTATCGCCCACAATTTCACTTCACTCCAAAGAAGAATTGGATAAATGATCCAAATGGTTTGATTTATGTAAATGGCGAATACCATCTCTTCTTTCAATATAACCCAGAAGGAAAAAATTGGGGCCATATGTCATGGGGCCATGCGGTAAGTAAAGATCTTTTACACTGGAAAGAACTCCCAGTTGCGATACCTGAAGATGATAAATACATGATTTTCTCGGGAAGCGCGGTACTCGATAAAGAAAATACGGCCGGATTTGGAAAGAATGCGATTGTTGCAATCTATACAAGTGCGACCAGAACCGAACCAAAGATTCAAAGCCAATCAATCGCATATAGCAATGACTATGGCCGCACCTTCACTAAATATGAAGGAAATCCAATATTAGATATTGGCAGCAGCGAATTTCGCGATCCAAAAGTGTTTTGGGATGAAAAAAGAAGGCGTTGGGCGATGGTCCTCGTCAAAGCTTTAGAACATAAAGTCTCTATCTATTCATCAAAAGATTTAAAAACTTGGAGCCATGAATCAGATTTCGGCCCAGCTGCAAATATTGGTGGAGTATGGGAGTGCCCTGATTTATTTGAACTACCTGTTGAAGGCGGCACCGCATGGGTTCTAATTGTTAGTTTCAATCCTGGTGGTTTGTACGGAGGATCGGGTGCACAGTATTTCATCGGAGATTTTAATGGAAATAAATTCACACCCAGATATCAAACAAAGAAAGTAAATTGGCTGGATTACGGTCAAGATAATTATGCCGCCGTTACTTTTAACAATGCCCCGGACAACCGTCGTATTTTGATTGGTTGGATGAGTAATTGGCAATATGCAAATAAATTGAAAGAAACACCATGGACTGGTGCAATGACTGTACCTCATGAATTATCTCTCGTTAACAATGCAGGTGAAATTTACTTAGTACATAAACCGATCAAAGAACTTGATTCTTTGAGAGGCAAGAAATTAATTAATATTAAGAAGGAAAATATTTCTGGTAATTTTTCTTTGAATAAAGTGACCGGAAACCAATTAGATATCTCGATAACAATTACTCCAGGGAAATCAAAATCAGCAGGAATTCGTATTTTGCAAAGCAAGGATGAACAGACTGAAATTGGTTACGATTCAAAATCTAAATATATTTATATAAATCGTGGTGCGACCTCTTTATCTGAAACAAATGCTGATTTGGGCGGAGTACAGAGTTATCCAACTGCCCTTATCAATGGAAGCATCACTCTTCGAATTCTCGTTGATCGCAGTTCGGTTGAGGTGTTTACGGCAGATGGGTTAGGCGTAATTTCCGATTTAGTAATGCCAGACAAGAAAGAGTCAGTCGGGGTATCGCTCTTCGCCAAAGGTGGGAGCGCTAACATCTCAAACCTGACCATTTTTGCGCTCAAATCTGCGCTGTAAGTTGATGTAAAAACCTGTAACAACCCCTGTAATCGTTACAGAGTATTGACCCCGTACCTATTCCTTTCCATGTGACACATGAGTAATTTTCGCCTCAATGTGTGAGTTTCCTTGGACTCACATACCCCTTGAAAGGAAACTTAATGAAGAAAAAGATTGGCATTATTGCTGCTGTAGCGCTTGTTGCGTCAGCTGCAATTATTCCAGCAACAACAGCATCTGCTGCTTCTTGCGCAAAGAAGACAAAGGTTTCAATGCTTGGCACAATCAAGCCAGAAATTAAGGACCAGTTCCTTGCTGCAGTTGCTGATTACAACAAGAGCCAGAAGTGCTACACAGTTACTTCAATCCCTGGCGATCGCAATTTAACATTCTTACAGAACGTAACACCTATGTACGCTGCTAAGAACGCACCAACAATCATGTACACACTTCAAGAGATCCCAGATATGGCTGACAAAGTCATTGACTGGAAGGGAACAAAGCTAGCTAAGTTAGCTCCAGCAGGTCTTCTTGCAGCTGCAAACATTGGTGGCAAGCAGGTTGGTGTTCCATCAACAGCTGAAGCATTCGGTCTTCTTTACAACAAGAAAGTTCTTGATGCTGCAGGAGTTAATCCAGATAAGATCAAGACACGCGCAGATCTAGAAGCTGCATTCAAGACTTTGCAGTCAAAGGGCAAGAAGGCAGTTCACTTCTCAGCAATCTGGTGGTCACTAGGTGCACACTTCACAAATATTTTCCATGCTAACGCTGCAAGCACACACGAAGGACGTCTAAAGGTTCTAGATAGCCTTGTTGCAGGAAATGCTAAGTTGTCATCAAACCCAGTCTTCCAGAACTGGTTAGCAACATTTGATCTTCTAAAGAAGTACAACGGTTCAACAGTTAACCTAACTGATACTGAATACGATGCATCTATCGCAGATCTAACAAGCGGTGACTACGGATTCCTATTCCAGGGTAACTGGACAGAGCCAAACCTTCTTCAGGCAACTCCTGATGGAAAGTACGGCATCATGTCACTACCAATCAGCAATGATGCAAAGGCATACGGAAACGACTCAATTCCTGTTGGCGTTCCTGGCTACTTCATGGTTGATAAGACCTACGCATCAAAGGCGCAGCAAGCTGGCGCAATTGACTTCTTAACTTGGTTGTACACCTCACCAAAGGGTCAGCACCACGTAGCAGATCCAGCAACAAAGACTGGTGGCGGAATGGGCTTCATCCCTGTTTACAAGAACTGGAAGGTTGCACCAACTACTTACATGTCACAGGTAATCGCAAAGTATGTTGCGGCTAACAAGACACTTGAGTGGATCAACACTTACTACCCAGCAGGTTTGCAGGAAGAAGTAGGTAAGGTTTCAATGCAGCAGTACTTCACAGACAAGATCTCTGCAGCTGAACTTGCTACTGCAATCGAAAATGCTTGGAAGGGTAAAGCTAAGACCTGGCGCGGAGAGAAGGCGTAATTCGCTTTCACTACTTGTCTTGTCTTACAAATAAATAAGTAACAACAAGAGAATAGTTGAGGCCAATCCGAGATCAAATTTCGGATTGGCCTCGCTACTCTTTACATAATTTTTGAAAACTTGGAGAATTGAATCATGAGCCAGAGCAAACGCAAGAAAGCAATTGGTAAGTTCTTTGCTTTTGGCGCTATTCCTCTAACTATTTTTACTGGTGTTCTCATATATCCCTTTATGCAGGGTTTTTATTTAACTTTCACCGATTGGAATGGTTTTGATTACACAAAAATAGATGGCTTTAAAAACTATAAAGAGTCTTTAACTGATCCGCATTTTTGGACCACTATGGGATTCACTCTGAAATTTGTATTGGTCTCTGTAATTCTTGTAAATCTGGTCGCTTTTGGCCTGGCGTTACTTGTAACTACTAAATTAAAGAGTTCAAATCTATTCCGTACATTCTTCTTTATCCCCAATCTAATTGGTGGAGTTGTTCTAGGCGTTATTTGGCAGTTTATTTTTAATACTGCGCTTACATCTTTGGCTCGCAAGTTCAAGATTCCATTCCTACAGGATTCGTGGCTTAACGACACAAATAAAGCATTCTGGGCTTTGATCATCGTTACTGTTTGGCAAGCAAGTGGCTACATGATGATTATTTATATAACTGGCCTAATTAGCATTGAGCCAGAAATCGTCGAAGCGGCAACAGTTGATGGAGCCACACCATTTCGCTTACTGACAGCCATCAAGATTCCATTAATGGCGCAGGCATTCACAATCTCACTATTTTTAACGATGCGAAATGGATTTATGGCCTACGACGTTAACTTGGCGCTGACCGGCGGAGGTCCATTCCGTACAACGGAGCTTATTTCTATGCATATTTTCCAAGAAGCTTTTGCATTCGGACATTTCGGAACAGGTCAAGCCAAGGCTGTATTGATGTTCATCATGGTTGCATTTGCCGCTCTGCTCCAAGTCGCAGTTAGCAAGCGAATGGAGGCAAATCAGTGAGCGCCGTAAAGTCAGTCAACTCAGTGAAGAAGGAAAAAAAGCACGGCTCTATAGGTCGCAAAGCTGTCTTCTGGGTAGGTTTATTTCTTTCAATAAATTACGTGGCGCCATTCTTCTTAGTACTTCTTAACTCTTTTAAGACCAAGTACGACATTCTCGGCAACCCACTCGGATGGCCAACAGAATTTACTTTGGATAATTTCCAGCAAGCTATGGAAAAGATGAACTTCTTTAGGTCGCTGGTAAGTTCAATAATTGTGACTCTATTTAGCGTATCTGCATTGATCATTTTTTCATCAATGTTGGGTTATTTCCTAGCTCGTACCAAAAATAAATTCACAAAGACCACCTTTTTAATCCTTGTAGCATCGATGATTGTGCCTTTCCAGGCGCTGATGATTCCTTTCATTGGAATTTGGTCGAAGTTCGTTTCGCTTAATAATCAAGCGGCACT
The DNA here is from genome assembly GCA_964565165.1 of uncultured Actinomycetes bacterium. GTDB lineage: Bacteria > Actinomycetota > Actinomycetes > Nanopelagicales > Nanopelagicaceae > ZLKRG08. The sequence continues at coordinate 10,731 of CAZMDJ010000038.1, forward strand.
TATCTTTTTCTATCAAGGATTTGGCGTCGCTCTTTCAACATTCCTCTACCACGGGTTTATTTCGAAAATCCCGACAGAGATTGATGAAGCAGCTTCAGTCGATGGTGCAAACGACTTTACAATTTTCTGGCGAATTATTTTCCCGATGCTTCGCCCAATCACAGCAACTGTTGCGATTGTTAATTCATTGTGGATTTGGAATGACTTCCTATTACCTCGTCTGGTTTTGACTAACGAGACTCAAACACTTCCACTCTCTACATATCTCTTTTATTGACAATATTCGACAGAGTATGGACAGGCGATGGCT
>CAZMDJ010000039.1:0-10896 GCA_964565165.1 uncultured Actinomycetes bacterium
GCTTTAGAAACCGCAAAGCGCAATACCGATGTTGTTATTCATAAGACTGGCACGCTAACAACTGGCCAGATGAAAGTTGTAACCGCAACTATTGTTCCTGAAGCAGCTCAAGTACTTGGTGCATCATGGCAAGAGGTTGCAACAGAGAAAACTATTTTGGATTCTGCTGCATCAATTGAGTCACAGAACAATCATCCAATCGCAGAGGCAATTGTTCGTTTTGCAAAGATCGAACGTCCACTTAAAGTTTCTGATTTCCAAATTACTCCTGGTGCAGGAGCTGCAGGTCGCGTAAACCTTGGGAGCCAATCTGCAATTGTTTTGATTGGGTCACCTGCCGCAGTTGCACATTCATCAATGGCATTTCATCCAAAGATTGCAAAAGCAATTGCAGATGCAGAATCTCAAGGTTTATCAGTATCTGTTCTGGCATGGGAAGGCGTAGCGCTTGCTGTCTTTGCAGTTGGCGATTCAATTAAGCCAGATGCGCAGGCGGCAGTTTCAGTAATGGCATCGCGTGGAATTAATGTTTGGCTACTTACCGGTGATCACGTAGATGTAGCGTTAAATACTGCGCACGCAGTTGGTATTCATGAAAACCATGTGGTCGCAGAAGCATCACCTGAAGCGAAGATTCAGCACATCAAGAAGCTGCAATCTGAAGGTAAGCAAGTATTAATGATTGGCGATGGTGTTAATGACGCTGCCGCCCTTGCTGCCGCTGATTTATCAATGGCGATGGGCACCGGCACCGATACTGCAATTGCAACTGCAGATATCACGCTGACCAACCCAGCACTTAAATCAATTACTGATGCCCTCGATTTAGCTAAGAAAACTCTTAGCACCATCCGCGGCAATTTAACTTGGGCGCTTATCTATAACGTAATCGGAATTCCGGTCGCTGCCTTAGGCTTGCTGCATCCAATGTATGGCGCTGGAGCAATGGCAATCTCTAGCTTGTTCGTAGTAACTAATTCGCTCCGTATTAAATAGTTATCAAATAGCTAAAAGTAAGGATTAAAAATGGCCGCTGAAAAGCCGAAGCTTCGCGGAATTATCCACGTTGTAATGTCCCCTGTTTCACTTGTTGCAGGTCTTGTAATGATCTCTGCAGCATCTGAACTTCGTGGCCGAATTACTCTGGGAATCTTTACCTTAACTGCAGTCACGCTCTTCACCTGTAGCGCGATTTATCACCGCGTTAATTGGTCCGACAAATATCGTGGGCTATGGCGCCGCATTGATCATGCAAACATTCCGATTTTGATTGCAGGCACTTACACGCCATTTGCAGTATTTCTACTTAATGATTCGCAAAGAAAGATTCTTCTTATTGCGGTTTGGGTCGGTGCGCTAACTACTGCATCCCTTCGAATTGTTTGGCTTAAAGCTCCACGATGGTTATATGTAGCTGCCTACATCTTGCTTGGTTGGGCAGCACTTGCCTTTATCCCAACGTTCTATCGCAACGGTGGCGTTGCAGTCTTTTCATTAATTGTTTTGGGTGGTCTTTTCTATACCGCCGGCGGTGTTATCTATGCGCTCAAGAAACCTAATTTCAATGTTAATTGGTTTGGTTTTCACGAACTTTTCCACGCAGCAACAGCGGCGGCATTTATCTGCCACTTAATCGCTGCGGTTCTAACTGTTTATAGAGCTTAGAAAATCAGGTCGTACCAGAGCGGACGAGTCGCAATAACAATAATTGAGATTGCTCCAATTGCTACATGAAGAATTGGATCTGACCAAGGATCTTCTTTTTCTAACGGAAATGACTTTTCTGATTTACATCTTGGACAAGTAATCGTTTTCTGGAAATTATATTTGCAGCCACAATCAAGGCATCGCAGAGTTGGGTCGGCAATTGCTGCCCTAAATTCTTCGGTAAATTCCTTCTGATTCTTTAATTTCCATTTGAGATATGTGAATCGATGAGCGCGCGGAGTAATAGGCGTCATGTTCTTCCAGATCATGTCTGATCTAGAATTTAGACGGAAGTCTCTACTCATGGCGAATAGGTTACCTTTTTAGGTATTCAAAAGTTAGACTTCCCGAATGCGAGGACTGGGCAGAGATTTTAATTTTCTATTAGCCGCACGTGGAATAAGCGTGATTGGCGATGAAGCAGCCCTAATTGCCCTGATATTTAAGGTTAAATCGCATGGTTCTTGGGCGACCGCTGCTCTCCTAGCCGGAACCAGTATCGCCGTAATGCTTACATCTACATGGATCGGCAAAATGGTCGATAAGAATTCGGTAAAAAAGATTCTAATTATTACTTCAGCACTTCAAGCTTTAGTTTGTTTTGCGCTTCTATATTCGAATCTCTACACCGCAATTGCACTAAATATTCTTCTAGGAATTGGTCAAGCGACCGTAATGTCCGCAACGGGAGCATGGACACCAACCCTTGTTTCATCTGAAAACTTAAGCAAAGCATTTGGCCAGATGCAGATAGTTTTCAACATCGCTGCATTGGCAGGTTACGGAATTGGCGGACTCTTAGTTGGGAAAGCTGGCATTAATCAAGCTTTAGCTCTTGATGCGATTTCTTTTCTGCTACTGATTCCGATGTTACTAGCAATGAAAACGGACAGAGTTGGTAATCCTGTTTTAAATGAGCACGGCAAGATGCATGGCGGTTTCAAGATAGTTCGAGAAAGCGCCGCTCTGCGAAATATCGCAATCATGCTTACTGCATTTATTACTTTGCTTGGAATGTTTATGCCGTTGGAAGTTTTCTTAACGACCAACATTCTTGGTGCTGGAGCATTTGGCTACGGCGTAATAAATATGATCTGGGCAGGTTCATTAGCAGTTGGCGCAATTCTCATTACAAAAGTTTTAAAACCTAATTGGGGTTATGCAAAGCCGGCGCTACTTTCTTCATTCCTTGCAGGTATTTCTTTAATATTTATCGGCTTTGCACCTAACCTAGTTTTCCTTGGCGCAGTCATGGCAGTTACCGGCATCATCGTTTCGGCATTCAATATTTTCTTCGGTCCGCTAATCGTTAACAACGCCGTGGAATCCGAACTTGGACGCGTTAATTCGACCATTGGCGCTCTAAATTCGGCTGGCACCGTTGTCGGCATGGCTGTAGGTGGAATTCTCGGCAACATATTCTCAGTCCGAATCGTGATTGCCGCTGCAGGAGCGCTAGCTGCAATTAGCTTGTTATTTACTGGCCGTGGATTGATGGCTGCAGAAAAGAAAAAAGGTTCTGAATAATCAGAACCTTTTAATTGGTAGCGGGGACAGGATTTGAACCTATGACCTCTGGGTTATGAGCCCAGCGAGCTACCGAGCTGCTCCACCCCGCGTCGGTAAACCCAACTTTAGTGGAGCAACTAGTTAATTCAAAATCGGCCGTAATAAGCCGAGATTAAATTAAGAATTACTTCTTATTTTGCGCTGAAATCGCAGCGTTAATTGCTGACTTCAAACGATCTTGCGCTTTTCCATATGCAGTGAAATCGCCCTTTGCAAGCGCTCTCTGTGCATCTGCAAGAGCTTGCTTTGCGCTACTTAACGCTGCAGCAACTGATTGCGATGAAGTATTTGTAGAACTTCCACCAGTTGATTGACCAGTAGAACTTGTTCCGGAATTTCCGCCGAATACTTGATCAAGTGCGCCCTTCAAATTGTCATCAAATCCAATTTGATCACCGAATGAAACAAGCACCTTTTGTAGCAATGGATATGACGCTGTGTTTGAAGTTGCGCGAACATAAACCGGTTGTACATAAAGTAGACCGCCGCCAACAGGAAGCGTTAACAAGTTACCAAGTACTACATCAGAACCGCCTTGGCGAAGAAGTGACAACGTAGTTGCTACTTCTGGTTTCGCTTCGAAGTTCGATGCAACCTGTGTAGGTCCTGGAATATTTGTACTACGTGGCAACTGCAGCACAGTAATCTTTCCGTAATCCTTACCTGGCGCTGCATTTACCGCTGCGAATGCAGATAAGTTTTCACGACCACCACGAGGAACAAATGGTGTAGTCAACATAAAGTCTTCTGTTGCTGCTCCTGGTAATTGCATTGTTGAGTAATAAGGAGGCTGGTTAGCAATGTTGCCACCGAATGTTGAAGGATCCTTAGGTACGCGCCAGAAATCCTGACCGCCATAGAACGCGTTCGCTGTCTTTACGTGATACGCAGACAAAATATCGCGCTGAACTTTGAAGATATCTTCTGGGTAACGTAAGTGCGCCATCAGAGCCTTTGAAATCGCGCTCTTTGGCTTTACAACTCCTGGATATGCCTTTGTCCAAGTCTTCAAAACTGCATCCTGCGCATCCCATGCATACAAAGTCACGGTGCCGTCATATGCATCAACGGTCGCCTTAACTGAGTTACGGATGTAGTTAATGGTCTTATCGCTCTGCGCAGTTACAGAGTTGGAATTAGCTGTTAGCGCATCATTTGTAGCGCCAGAAAGCGTTGTTTTATGCGCATATGGATAACCTGCTGATGTTGTGTATCCATCAATAATCCACTGAATCTTGCCATCGACAACCGCAGGGTATGGATCGCCATCAAGAGTTAACCATGGCGCAACCTTTGCCACGCGATCACGAGGATTACGGTTGAAGAGAATCTTCGACTTTGAGTTAATCAAGTTAGAGAGCAAGATGCGCTGTTCTTGATACTTAATTGTGAACACTAAACGGTTAAATAGATTGCCCATCGGAACGCCGCCCTTACCTGCGTAAGTGGTGTTCTTCTGGCCGTTTGCTGAGGTGTCATCTGGATAATCGAATTCAACATCGGTCTTTGAGGTGCCACCGATGATTGAGTAATCTGGAACGTTCTCGCCGAAGTAAACGCGTGGTTCGAACTTACCAAGACCTGATGTCGGAGGTAGATCGCCAACTAAGAAGTTTGGCTTTCCATCTGCATCAACGGTATTTCCGTAAGCTGCTACGAAACCGAAACCGTGTGTGTAAACCAAGTGGTCGTTAATCCAGTTACGGCTTGGGTTACCTTCGATATTTAATTCACGAACTGCAACGACAGCATCGCGCTGAGTGTTATTGATTTGGTAATGATCAATATCTAATGTGTCAGCGAACATGTAATAAGGCTTGATCTGCTGTAGCTGACGGAAAGTCGCTGATAGCACGTTTGGATCCATCAAGCGGATATTTGCAATGGTATTTGCATCATCAGATAACTGACCGGCAGTTGCATTTGCAGTTGCGTCGTAATCTTTAACGATTACATTGTTAAGTCCAAATGCCGCACGAGTCGCATCAATATTGCGCTGAATATACGGCGCTTCTTTATTTGATTCTGATGGCTTTACCTGGAACTGCTGAATTGCAGCTGGATAAATAGTTTCGATAATCAAAGCCGAAACGAGAAGTAAGCCGATTCCAAGAACAGGTAGCGACCAAGATTTGCGGACAATGTTTGCGAAGAAGAGACCCGCACAAACCACTGCAATTCCAGCCAAAATCGCCTTTGCCGGAAGAAGTGCATTTACATCTGTATAGGTAAGACCGGTAATTAACTTGCCCTGCTTTAGACCAAGTGCGTAACGATCCATCCAATATGCCGCAGCCTTAGTTAAAACAATAAGTCCAAGCAGAATCGAAAGTTGAATCTGCGCTGCCCCAGTTGTGCCGCCCTTCTGGCCCGGAACTGGAATACGTAGCGCTGAATATAGATAGTGCACTACAACGGCTGCGATCAGTGCAAAGACCAGAGTTGTAGTCGCCCAACCAATTACTGATTGATAAATCGGCAACTTAAATGCAAAGAATGAAATATCTAAACCAAATTGCGGATCTTTAACTCCGAATTCAGTTGAATTCTTAAATTGCAACCAGCTAGACCAAAGCGGAGTCGCTGCAGAGCCGCCCATATAAAAGACCACAGCGAAAATTCCAAATGCAAAGATGCGCTTCTTTGGTTCGATCTGTGAACGGTAACGTTCTAAATTATCTGCTTCGACCGCCATCGGCGCATAAACCGGACGATTTCGGTATGCAATAAATACGTTTAGCGAAACGATAAGTGCAGTAACAAAACCAACAACCAAGAAGAGCCAGACCTTGGTAAATAAAGTTGTCTGCCAGACTGATTGATAGCCAACAGATTTAAACCAGAGTAGGTCGGCATAGAAAGAGCTGATCGAAACCAAGATTCCGCCAGCGATCGCCAGAACAATTAGTGTGATTGCCAGCGGACTGCGACGAATCTTCTGCGCCTCGCGACCCAGGTTATTTCCGAAGTTATTGCCAAAATTGCTTCCGAAGTTATTTCCGAAGTTATTAAATGACATTTCTATCCTTTTTCTTGGTTTACTTAGTTTTAGGTTCTATTACCTATTAGAAAATTATTTGCGGAAAGCGTTCTGGAACTTTTCAAATGCATCTGTAGAACGCAGAGTGTCGTTGTCGTATTTGGTCTTAAATTTAGAGACCCAGACTGCATAACCGAGTGCGCCAATAAGACCTACGGCGGGAACGATCCACCAGATAAGAGCTGCTGCGGCTGCGGACATGTTGGTTAGTTTATTGAACTTGGCTGGGAATACAGAAACGCGTCCGGCGGTTAGGCTTATTACACAGGGAGAAATCCAGGCAGTTCACAGAAAGGCAGGCCCTAGATGACACCTTTTGGCTTCGGGCCTCCGGACGATGAAAATTCCAATAACGCTAATAATGGCGGCCAACCAGATTTCAACGAGATCATGCGACAGATGCAATCTGAATTTCAGAAAATGGTCCCGAACTTCAACCCTGCACAATTAGGTTTTCTAAATCCTGCGATGTTTGCGGGCGGAACTGGTGCTTTACCAAAAGAAGTTATCCGCGAAGTTGCAAAAGGTTTTATTCAGGCACAAGGTAGCCAACCAATTGGCGCTAACGATCAAGCAAAGTGCGAAGAAGCATTTTCAATTGCAAACACTTGGTTAGATCAAGCAACAGTTTTTCCAATGGTCACTCCGGATCATCCAGCGATTAGTCCCCTTGATTGGTTAAATACAACTATCGAAGGTTGGCATTCAACATTCGAACCACTTGCACAGGGTTTAACTGAAGCGGTTTCAAAGTTAATCGAAGAAGCAACTGCTGCGATGGAAGAAGAAGTTCCGGCGCAGCTTGGTGCAATGGGTCAGATCCTGCGCACCTTTATCGGCAGCATGTTGGCAACCCAGATGGGTCAGACAATTGGCGCGCTAGCTAGCGCATCAAAAGGCGCACATGATGCAGCGCTTCCTATTACTAGTAATTCAAAACCATCGCTTTTGCCGCAATCGCTACGTAAATTCGGCGAAGAGCTTGAAGTTCCTGAAACCGAGATTGCAATCTTCTTTGCACTTCGCGAAGCTGCAATGGTTCGTTTATTTGAGAGCAATCCATGGCTAGTTTCATATATGAAAGCTGCAATTTCCGAATATGGAAAAGGTATTCATATTGATCTTGATGCGATTCAGCGCCAAGCAGAAGAGACCATGCGCAACATGGAAGGTTCCGGACAAGAATTTGATCCGCAGAATCCAGAGAGTTTCACCATCGCTTTAAATAACGGTCTCTTCACACCAGAAGAATCACCACAACAAGCTGCAGCGTTAGAAAAATTAGAAACTGCACTTGCGTTAATTGATGGTTGGGTTGAAGAAGTGATTACCGTCGCAGCAGATAATCGCCTGCCATCACTTGCATCGTTATCTGAGTTACTTCGCCGCGAGCGCGTTTCGAATTCACCAATTCAACAACTTTTCAAAGCGCTATTTAATTTGGAAGTTTCTCCAAAGCGAATCCGTGAAGCACTGAATTTCTGGCGCGAGATTCGTGTTCAACGAGACTTGGATACAAGAGACAAGATTTGGTCAGGCATTTTGCCTACCGAAAAAGAGTTATTAGATCCAATTGCATTCGTTGGTTCGACAGAAATTCCAGATGATCTCTCTGGCTTATTCGATAAATAATTTTTAGAAAAATTCACAGAGAATTCGTAAGGTTTAAATTTTTACTTGCCCAGAAAGGGCAAAATCCCCGGGTCCATGTTCTATAACTGCCTTCCCCTTGCAGCTATTGAACAAGTTATCCGAGGATCTTGCTGAGGCAAAACTTAGACTTTCTTTCCACTCTTCGCAAACTTGACAGCAAGTATTTACAGGGGATTTATTTATCGAAATCATTACAAAATACCAATCTTTTGCAACATTTTCAGAAAATGAGATGAAAGAATAAAGCCGTGGTTGATACTTCAGATGAATTTATTATCTCGAAAGTGATTGACGACTCATTAGATCAGACCCTTCCTGGCATTGATGAAGGCGAGATCGTTGTAATCCGTTCCAAGAAGCGGAAAAGAAATATCGCTGCCTTTAGACAGGGCGGAAAGATTGTTATCTCTATCCCTGCCAGGCTGACAAAGGCCGAAGAGCGCGAGATTGTTCCGGAAATGATCGCCAAGATCAGGGCTAAAGAGGTCGCTACGCCCGAATCAGAGCTGAAAGATTTAGCGGACCAACTTCTGAGCCGTTACGCCCCAGAAATCGCGCTACGTCCGGCTAGCGTCGCATGGCGTTTAATGAACGAAAGATGGGGTTCTTGCACCTCTGTCGATCGGACTATCCGATTGGCTAGCAAGTTACAGAGGGCGCCGGAATATGTTCTGGAATTCGTCCTGTATCACGAGGCGATTCATCTGCAGCATGCCGACCATGGCCCGCAGTTTTACGAATTTTTACATCGCTATCCGCGCCATTTAGAGGCGGAGGCATTTTTAGCGGGATATGAACTGGCCGATAACCAGTAGCCGATTTTATTGAAGGCTAGAAGCGAGCTGTGGTGCGAGCTTCGCGAAGGCGACGTAGGCGCTTTACCAAAATCGGTGCAGCTGCAAGTGCATCATCGCGATCGATTAAATCATTTAGCAGTTGGTAGTAGCGCGCTGGAGTTAAATCAAATAACTCTTTGATTGCGCTCTCTTTTGCGCCGGCATAACGCCACCAGGAACGTTCGAAATCGAGGATTCGAATTTCGAGGTCCGAAAGCGTGGTCGAGGCGCTTACATTTTCCAGAGCTGACATGCCGAGAATTCTATGTCTCGGATCCGACTTTTCTCGTGATTTAGAGCAATTTGAGCGTGAGAAAAATCAATAAATTAGATTCAAAGGGTATCTAGAATCTTCTCTAAATCATCGACATTGGTCCACGGATTTACGATGGCAAATCGCAGAATCGGCTGACCTTCATGTGATGACGGAGTAACAAAACCGATCTGATCTTCTAATAATTTATCGGACCAGCGCTGGTAATCATCTTTCGCCCAACCTTTTCTGGTGAACGCAACAATTGAAAGTTCTGGTTCGACAAGTAGATCCAAATTCGGATGCGCTTTAATTAATTCGACTGCTTTCTTTGCAATCATCATCGTGTATTCGACTGCATCTTTATATGCATCGGTGCCATTTGCCGCCAAGCTAAACCAGAATGGCAAACCACGGGTACGTCGAGTTAAATGAATTGCGTAATCAGATGGATTCCATTCATCATCTTCATGAAGTGTGTCTAAATAACTTGCATGTTGCGCAAGTGATTCTTTAGCGATCTTTGGATCTTTATAAATCAGCGCGCAAGCGTCAAATGGTGCGAATAACCATTTATGTGGATCGACGATAAATGAATCTGCATATTCGATTCCGTCGAATTTCGCGCGAACAGATGGTGCGCAGAGCGCTGCCAAACCATATGCGCCATCAACATGGAACCAGATATCGCGCTCTACGGCGACATCATCGATTGAATCTAAGTGATCGATAATTCCTAAATTAGTTGTGCCCGCAGTTGCCACGATGCAGAAGACGCGACCGCCATTTGCTTCGTATTCATCGATCGCAGTTGCAACTGCATCACCGTAAATCTTTCCATCTGCACTGCGCTTTGCTTTGATGATTTCGACATCCATGATCTTTGCAGCGCCTGCAATTGATGAATGCGCTTGATCGCCGCAGACCACAGCCCATTTACCTTTATGGTCTGGATGATTGCGGCGCGCATCTTCGCGTGCAACGCAGAGCGCAGATAAATTTCCAATTGTTCCGCCAGATACAAAGACTCCGCCAGCTTCTGCTGGGAACCCTGCTAAATCTGCCAACCAACGAAGCGCTTGATTCTCTGCGAACACTGCGCCGGCGCCTTCTTGCCATGATCCGCCATAAATGGAAGCAGCAGAGACGACTAGATCAAAGAGCGATGAGTATTCAGATGGCGCGGTTGGAATAAATGCTAAATAACGTTCGTGGTCAGTTGAGATACATGCTTTTGCTAAAACATTTTTAAATACTTCAAGTGTTGGCAATCCGCCCAAACCTTTAGCGGTAATTGTGTTGCCCACTTTTTCATAAAGTTCATCAGGTGTTAAAGGACCATCAAGTGGAGGCTCTTGGCGAAGGCGCTCAAGTGCATAGGCCAGAATTTCATCTGCGACCTCTTCGACCTCGGCGTTAAATTTATGCACCCGCGAATTCTGCCATCTGCTGCGTTAGATTTACACCGTGAAATTCAAACGCCAATACATCGACCTGCGCGGTCAGAAGATTTGGGCATCAGAGGCAAAGCCATCGCTATTTCAAAGCTCTGCCGGCAAAGATCCAGTAGTCTTGCTTCACGGTGGGATGTCACAATCTGAAGGATTCGATGGACGATTAGCGCCGAGCGTTAAAGGTTTTCACGTCTATTCCTATGACCGCGCAGGTCACGGCCGTAGCCCCGATCAACCAGGAAGTTTTCACTTTGATTTTCAATTTCAAGAAGCGGTTAGCTATTTAGAAGATGTAGTTAAGAAGCCGGCTCATTTAATCGGTTATTCAGATGGCGGAATCATTACGTTGATGGTGGCCATCAATCGCCCAGATTTAGTTAAGAC
>CAZMDJ010000040.1:0-10589 GCA_964565165.1 uncultured Actinomycetes bacterium
AAACCACGAATGCATTGCGACGAACTACAACTCCAACCGCACCGATAGTGAAGAGCATTGATGCGACGTAAAGATAATTATTCGTATTGATTTAGAGCTCCTCTCCTTCCGGATTGGCAATTTCTTTGAGTGAGTACTCGCGCGGATCACGGATGCTGCCTCGAGCTTTCAAAGTGTCATTGATTGATTCAACTGCAGGTGAACCATCTGGAAGTAACGCAGGAACATCAACGCCGTTATAACGTGCGAAGACACCTGGCGCTGGCTTACCAGCTGCATCGCCAAGGCTCTCGCCACGGAAACGACGCACTGCAAGTTCACGTTGTGTAGCGCGAGGAATTACGCGCTGGCTATGTGCCAAGACCATTGCACCAAGCGCTGCAGTAATCAGTAGCGCTGATACAACTTCAAAGGCCCATACATAAGTTGAGAAGAGTTTGTATGCAATTGCTTGGACGTTGCCATCTGCATTTGCACCCTGTAAACCATTTGCTGGGAATCCGAATGTTGCTTTTCCGATTAGAAGAATAAGTAGCAGACCAATTCCAAGTGAGGCAGTGACCGCTGTAAAACGTACTCCCTTAATGGTTTCGACCAATGATTCCTTCGAATCAACGCCAACCAACATCAGGATGAATAGGAAGAGCATCATGACCGCACCGGTGTAAACCACGATCTGCACAATTCCGAGGAATGGCGCATCCTGTGCGATGTAGAAGAAAGCCAAGCTGAGCATTACATATGCCATCAAGATTGCTGAGTGAACAGCTTTCTTAACAAGCAACATGCCAAGCGCTGCTGCAATTGCAAGAGGCGCCATGATGTAAAACTGAACTGCTTCTGGAGTTCCGGTATTACCCAAATCCTCAGAGAGCTTTAGCAACATTTGCATTACTTCGCCTCCTGTGATGGATGCGCTTCAGTAACTTTGCCCTTGTAGTAATCGCCTTCATCGGTACCTGGATACATTGCGTGTGGAGGCTGCAACATTCCGTTACGAAGTGGCGCTAACAAATCATCCTTTTCGAAGATCAACTGATCACGTGTGCGATCCGCTAATTCGTACTCGTTAGTCATTGTTAGTGCACGTGTTGGGCAAGCTTCGATGCAAAGTCCGCAGAAGATGCAACGAAGATAGTTGATTTGATAAACCTTGCCGTAACGCTCTCCTGGTGAGAAGCGTTCTGCATCAGTGTTATCTGCACCTTCAACGTAAATCGCATCTGCAGGACATGCCCACGCACATAGTTCGCAACCAACACATTTCTCTAAACCATCTGGATGGCGATTAAGTTGGTGGCGACCATGGAAACGTTCTTGTGTTGGTTCTTTAACTTCAGGATATTCAACGGTGATCTGTGGTCGACCGACGTTGCGAAGTGTTACCCAGAAACCTTTAGCCTGTTCGAAGAATGAACCTTCGCGAGCAGGTGCAACAGGAGCTGTTGAAACCTTCTCAAGTGCGTTCTTCTGCGGTTCTAATTCAGACATTAGCGACCCTCCGGCATCTTAGGAACAGGAAACGATGGAGCCGGAACATCAAATACCGGTTCGATCTTCGCCTCTTGTTTTGCTTTATCCCATAGTGAGCTCAGGCCCATTACAAGTAATACAACTCCGCCAGCAAAGGCTGCAACTACAGCCTTAGGCGCACCTTGTGCAGATAGCGCACGGAGAGTTGCTACAACGATGATCCAAATTAATGAAGATGGAATCAAAATCTTCCAACCAAACTTCATGAACTGGTCGTAACGAATACGTGGAAGTGTTGCACGTACCCATACGAAAATATTGAAGAAGAAGCAGACCTTGGCAAAGAACCAGACCATGCCAAACCATCCGCCCAACCAGCTTTCAGTAAATCCAAGTCCTGGAAGTGCATGGTAACCACCGAAGAACAAGGTGGTTGCTAGTGCAGAAACTGTTGCAATGTTGATGTATTCGCCTAAGAAGAAGAGTGCGAACTTAAGTGATGAGTATTCGGTATGGAATCCACCAACAAGTTCACCTTCAGCTTCAGCTAAGTCGAATGGTGCGCGGTTTGTTTCGCCGATCATTGAAATTAAATAAATAACAAATGATGGGAAGAGCACTACAACGTTCCACCACTTATTCTGCGCAGCGACAATGTCACCTGTTGACATTGAACCTGAGTAGATGAAGACCGCAACAAGTGAGAGACCCATTGCAACTTCGTAAGAGATAACTTGAGCGCTTGAACGAAGTCCACCAAGTAGTGGATAGGTAGATCCTGAAGACCAACCTGCAAGAACGATTCCGTAAACACCGACAGATGCAACCGCTAATACATAAAGTACGCCGATTGGAAGATCTGTCATCTGCATTGCAGTGGTCTTACCGAAAAGTTTTACCTCGCCTGTCATTGGCATGATTGCAAATGACATAAAGCATGTTGATGCGCTGATGATCGGCGCAAGGATAAAGACAACTTTGTCGGCAGCCTTTGGAAGTAGATCTTCCTTAAGCGCCAACTTAATTCCGTCTGCAAGTGATTGCAGCAAACCTTGTGGGCCAGTTCGGTTAGGCCCTGGGCGTTCCTGCATAAAACCGATAAAACGGCGCTCCCACCAGATAGCAAGAAGTGTGAAAACAACTAGAACTACGAAGGTTAATAGCGCTTTTACTGCGATTAACCAGCCTGGATCTCCAGCGATTAGTTGTGCATTAGTTACTGAATTCATGCCTTCACCACCGTTACTACTGAATTAGATGCAACGCCTAAGGTGCGAAGCAACTCAGATCCTGCAGAGTTACGCGGCGCCCAAACTGCATCGTCATGAATTGCTTCAATTAATACTGGAAGCACAACTGCGCCATTGTTATTTGAGATCTTTACCAATTGGCCATCTGTTACACCAAGTGCGCTTGCGCGCTTTGGAGAGATAACTGCAACTGTCTTACGAGCAGTGCCTGCAAGATTTGCTTCACCTTCTTGAAGTGAACCGTTATCAAGTAGTCGACGCCATGAAGTAAGAATTGCTTGATCACCAGATACTGAAAGTGCAGGTGCAGCGCTCATGCCACCGAACTCTGCCTTTGCGCCATCCCATGAACCGATTGAATTAAGTTCTGCAGCTGCACTTGCAACTGTTGAGATTCCGATCTTGCGACCAATTTGATCTGCAAGCACAGAGAGAATACGAAGATCGCTACGTTGCAATGAATCTTCAACTGCCATTTCAAAGTTGCGACCGCGACCTTCCCAGTTAAGGAATGTTCCGCTCTTCTCTGCAACTGCAGCGATTGGAAGCACAACGTTTGCGCGATCTGTTACTGCTGATGGACGCATCTCAAGTGAAACTACGAATGCGCTCTTTAGTGCATCTAGCGCTACAGAAGAATTAGAACCATCAAGTGGATCTACACCGCCAACTAGTAGCGCTTTAATTTCACCGCTAGCTGCTGCTGCATAAATTTCATCTGTTGAAAGTCCGCGCTCTTCTGGAAGACCGTGCACTCCCCACGCTGCTGCAACATCTACACGAGCTGCTGCATCTGAAACTAAGCGACCGCCAGGAAGAAGATTTCCGATTGCGCCAGCTTCGATCGCGCCACGTTCGCCTGCGCGACGTGGAATCCAAGCAAGTTTCGCATTGCTACGTGAAGCTAAGCCCGCTACTGCGCTTAATAAACCAGGGGTTTCTGCAGCGCGTTCGCCCACAAGAATCACTGATTTTTCAGTCAAAGTAAGTCCTGCAAGGCCAGAAACTTCGTTACCAGGTGCAACGCAGATGAAGTTTGATTTCAACTTCTCGTTGCCGATTGAAAGCTTCGATGCAACTGCATGAACTTTCAAGCCCTTCTTACGAGTTGCCTTATTCAAACGTAGGAAGACGATTGGTGATTCTTCTTCTGGTTCGAATGAAACAAGTAGTACTTGATCAGCTGAATCAATATCGCGATATGTAGTCTGGTTACCGATTACATTGCTTGCAAAGAATGCGCGCTCTTCGTCTGTTGCAACGCGTGAGCGGAAGTCAATGTCATTTGTACCAAGAGTTACGCGAGCAAACTTTGCATAACCGTATGCATCTTCAACAGTTGCACGGCCGCCAACAAGAACCGCAGCGCGACCTGCTGTTAGACCTGCAGCTGCTGCTTCAAGAGCCTCTGGCCATGAAGCTGGAACAAGTTCTCCCGCAGCGTTACGTACTAGTGGAGATGTGATGCGATCTTGCGCTGTTACATATTTAAATGCCCAACGACCCTTATCGCAGTTCCACTCATCGTTAACTGATGGATCTTCTCCGGCTAAACGACGTAGTGTTTTGCCGCGACGTACATCTGTACGCATATCGCAACCTGATGCGCAATGTTCGCAAGCAGATGGAGTTGAAACTAAATCAAATGGACGTGCGCGGAAACGATAAGTCGCACCAGTTAACGCACCTACTGGACAGATCTGAACAGTATTTCCAGAGAAATAAGATTCAAATGGCTGCTCTTCGTAGATACCAACTTGTTGCAATGCGCCGCGTTGGTTAAGAGTAATGAAACGATCGCCAGCAACTTGATCAGCAAAGCGTGTGCAACGTGCACAGAGAACGCAACGTTCGCGATCTAATAAAACTTGTGATGAGATGTTGATTGGCTTTTCAAATGTGCGCTTGTAACCTGTAAAACGTGACTCTGGATTTCCATTAGCCATCGCTTGGTTTTGTAGCGGACATTCGCCACCCTTGTCGCAAACTGGGCAATCAAGTGGGTGATTTACCAGTAAAAACTCCATGATTCCCTTCTGTGCTTTATCAGCAACAGGAGAGGTCAATTGAGTATTTACGATCATTCCTGGTTCGACAGGAATGGTGCAAGAAGCTTGTGGCTTAGGGAATTTACGTCCGTTGATTTCGATATCAACTAAACACTGACGGCAAGCGCCAACTGGATCAAGAAGTGGATGGTCGCAGAAACGTGGAATCTGAATTCCGAGTTTTTCAGCAGCGCGAATTACCAGAGTTCCCTTTGGTACTGAAACTTCAAAACCGTCGATAACGACAGCAATCATTTCAACAGCCTCTACTGCAGGTTTTTCAGCTTGTGTGGTCATGCCTGTGCCCCCGCGAATAGTGTTGATGCCACTGAATCAAATGGGCATCCCTTATTTGTAATGTGCGCGATGTATTCATCACGGAAATACTTAAGTGAAGATGAAACTGGTGAAACCGCACCATCTGCAAGTGCGCAGAATGAGCGACCAAGAATGTTGTCGCAAAGATCTAACAATTTATCTAGATCCGCTTCAGTTGCTTTACCTGTTTCGATGTCCTTCATTGCTTGTACTAACCACCAAGTACCTTCACGGCAAGGTGTGCACTTTCCGCAAGATTCGTGTTTGTAGAACTCAACCCAACGAAGTACTGCACGTACAACGCAAGTTGTCTCATCAAAAATCTGAAGCGCTTTTGTACCAAGCATTGAACCTGCTGCACCAACGCCTTCGTAATCCAAAGGAACATCTAAATGTTCTTCGGTGAACATTGGGGTTGATGAACCACCAGGTGTCCAGAACTTCAACTTATGTCCAGCGCGCATTCCGCCTGACATATCTAGAAGTTGGCGCAAAGTAATTCCAAGTGGAGCTTCAAACTGTCCTGGATTAGCAACGTGTCCAGATAGAGAGTAAAGAGTCATGCCCTTTGACTTCTCAGTTCCGAATTGCTGATACCAATCTGCGCCATTTGCCACAATTGCTGGAACCGATGCGATTGATTCGACGTTATTTACAACGGTCGGACGCGCATAAAGGCCGGCAATAGCTGGGAATGGAGGGCGTAGACGTGGTTGTCCACGGAAGCCTTCGAGTGAATCTAGAAGCGCAGTTTCTTCGCCGCAGATATATGCACCTGCACCGATATGAAGCGTTAGTTCTAGATCAACACCGGTTCCAAAAATATTCTTTCCGAGGTAACCAGCTTTATATGCATCTGCAATTGCTGCATTAACGCGACGTGCAACGTGTGCAACTTCGCCGCGAAGATAAACGAATGCATGCTTTGCGCGAATTGCATATGAAGCGATGATCATTCCTTCAATAAGAACGTGTGGGTTTGCCATAAGAAGTGGCATGTCCTTACAAGTTCCTGGTTCAGATTCGTCAGCATTAACAACTAAGTAATGTTCTTTGCCATCGTTCTGTGGAATGAATCCCCACTTCATACCGGTTGGGAAGCCTGCGCCACCACGACCGCGAAGTCCTGAATCTTTAATTAATTGGATAACTGCATCAGCATCCATTGCAAGCGCTTTCTTTGCAGCGTCATAACCGCCGTGGCGCTTGTAACCATCAATTGTGAATGAATCTTTCTCATCCCAATATGCACTAAGAACTGGCTTTAACATTATTTGCCCTCCTTAGATAACTTCAATCCAAGTAGTGATGCATCACCAGCAGAAACGCCTTCGTTTGCAAGGCCATCATCAAGTCCTGCAAGAACGCGTGAGTTCTCTTTGAATGTTGGAAGCTTGCTTGGACCACGTGTTGGTGCTGGAGGATTTCCGTTACGTGCACCATCAACCAAATCTTTGGTCTTCTGTGGTGTCATGTTGTCGTAGAACTCCCAGTTAGCCATTACCACTGGTGCGTAATCGCAAGCTGCGTTGCACTCAATGCGTTCTAACGAAACTTTTCCATCAGCGGTAACTTCGTGGTTACCGATTCCAAGATGTTCTGAAACGCTCTCCCAGATTGCGTCGCCACCCATAACTGCACAAAGAGTGTTGATACATACGCCAACGTGATATTCGCCAGCTGGATGCTTTAAATACTGGGTATAGAAGGTAGAAACAGCGGTAACTTCAGCGGTTTCGATCTCTAACTTCTGTGAAATTAGTTCGATACCTTCATTAGTTACATAACCCGCCTTTGATTGCACGAAGTGCAATAAAGGCATGATTGCAGAGCGCTTACGTGGATAACGAGAAATTATCGAATCAATTACTGCTAGATCTTGTTCGTTAAACATTAGCGATCAACACCTCCCATAACTGGATCGATTGATGCAACCGCACCGATGATGTCCGCGACCATTGAGCCTTCGCACATCGCTGATGTTGATTGCAGATTGTTAAATGATGGTTCGCGGAAGTGAACGCGATAAGGACGAGTGCCGCCATCTGAAACTACATAAGCGCCGAGTTCACCACGTGGTGATTCAACTGCTGCATATGCCTGTCCTGCTGGAACACGGAAACCTTCTGTAACTAACTTGAAATGGTGAATCAAAGATTCCATTGAAGTGCCCATGATTTCGCGGATATGGTTTAGTGAATTACCCATTCCATCTGCACCGACTGCAAGTTGTGCTGGCCATGCAATCTTCTTATCTGCAACCATCACAGGTGCGCCTTCAAGTTTGTCTAACTTGTCGCAAGCCTGTTCGATGATTCGAAGTGATTGTTCTAATTCATTTACACGAACCAAGAAACGACCATAAACATCTGCAGTATCTGCTGTTACAACATCGAAGTCGTAATTTTCGTAACCGCAATATGGTTGAACTTTACGAAGATCCCATGGAAGACCAGCTGAACGAAGTACTGGGCCAGTGATTCCAAGAGTTGTGCAACCTGCAAGATCTAAGTAACCGATTCCTTCGGTGCGCTTCATCCAGATTGTGTTACCAACTAGAAGATCTGAATTATCTTTTAGATGAATACGAAGATCTTTAACAAGATCACGAACATATTGAACTGTTCCCGCTGGAAGATCCTGCTGTACTCCGCCTGGACGTACATAAGCCATATTCATGCGAAGACCGGTGATGCGTTCGAAAGTTGTAAGTACCTTTTCGCGCTCACGGAAAGCGTTAAACATAGGTGCCATCGCGCCTAATTCAAGGGCTCCGGTACCAAGGGCAACCATGTGTGATGAGATGCGATTAAGTTCCATCATCATCACTCGGATTACAGATGCGCGCTCTGGAACCTGATCTGTAATGTTTAGAAGCTTCTCAACGCCTAAGCAATACGCAGTTTCGTTAAATAGCGGAGCTAAATAATCCATGCGAGTTACGAAAGTAGTGCCCTGAGTCCAGGTGCGATATTCCGTATTCTTTTCGATACCTGTATGAAGGTAACCAATACCGCAACGAACTTCAGAAACTGTTTCGCCTTCGAGTTCGAGAATCAAACGGAGCACACCGTGTGTTGATGGGTGCTGTGGACCCATGTTTACGACGATCTTCTCGTCTTTCTGTGAACCGATTTCAGAAACTAAATCGCTCCAATCGCCACCAGTAACTGAGTAAACAGTTCCTTCGGTGGTTTCGCGTGATGACGCGTACGGATCAAAAGTTGTCATTACTTGTATGACCTCCGGTTATCTGGAGCCGGTTGAGATGCACCCTTGTATTCAACATTGATTCCGTTAAGTGCATAATCTTTTCTTTGTGGATGTCCTTGCCAATCATCTGGCATCAAGATGCGTGTTAACGCAGGATGTCCATCAAAAATAATTCCGAACATGTCAAAAGTTTCGCGTTCGTGCCAGTTATTGCCCGCCCAAACTTCAACAAGTGAAGGGATGTGTGGATCTGAATCTGGGCAAGAAACTTCAAGACGTACGCGACGATTGTTTGTCATTGACAGCAATGGATAAACCGCATGAAGTTCGCGATCTTTATCATTTGGATAATGCACACCGTTAACACCCATGCACATTTCAAATAACAATTTGTCGCGAAGTACTCGTGCAACATCAACTAACTTTTCACGCTTTACATGAAGTGTTAGTTCGCCGCGATCAACAACAACTTTCTCAATCGCATCTGCAAACTCTGGATATGCGCGTTCTAAATCATCTGCAACTTCATCAAAGTAGCTGCCATATGGACGTTCTGAAGAGCCAGGAGTTACTTGAATACGCTCTAAACCGCCATATCCAGAGGTATCACCGGTGCCTTCAACGCCAAACATTCCCTTGTTTTCGCTCATGCTAGAAGGCCTTTCTGTGCATGAGTTGGAATCGCAGCAAGTGCCGCTGCTTCAACTTCCTTGATGATTGCTTCGCGATTAGCACCAAGTTTTGATTCGCCAATCTTTTCGTGCAATTTCAAAATTGCATCAAGCAACATTTCAGGACGTGGAGGGCAACCTGGAAGATAAATATCTACCGGTACTACGTGATCAACGCCTTGAACGATTGCATAGTTATTAAACATTCCGCCTGAAGATGCACATGCGCCCATTGCGATAACCCACTTTGGATTTGGCATCTGATCATAAATTTGGCGAAGTACTGGAGCCATCTTGTTTGAAAGACGACCAGCAACAATCATCAAGTCAGCTTGACGAGGTGTTGCAGAGAAACGTTCCATACCGAAACGTGAAATGTCATATTTTGCAGCGGAACCAACCGCCATCATTTCGATCGCACAACATGCAAGACCGAAAGTTGCAGGCCATACCGATGACTTGCGCATGTAATTTGCAAGTCCTTCAACGGTAGTTAATAAAAAGCCTGAAGGTAATTTCTCCTCTAAACCCACGACTTAATCCCATTCCAATCCACCGCGTCGCCACACATATGCATATGCAACAAACACAGTTCCGATGAAGAGAATCATCTCTACGAGACCAAAGATTCCAAGTTGATCGAATGTAACTGCCCACGGATATAGGAAGACGATTTCGATGTCGAAGATAATGAAGAGCATTGCAGTTAAGAAATACTTAACTGGAAAGCGCCCACCTTCGGCTGCTTGTGGCGACGGTTCAATGCCGCACTCATATGGATCTAACTTTGCTCGGTTATATCTTGCAGGTCCGGTAATTGCAGCGATAGCAACTGAAAATGCTGCGAAGCCGAGACCGATGGCACCGATGACCAAAATTGGCACGTATGGATTCACGCTGGAAGTCTAAGCGTGGCGCGGAAATACGAGAAACTAAACGGGAGCGCTAGCGCTGTGAACTGAAACAATCCCAAAGGTGAGGTTCTTCCATTGGGCCTTCTCCCAGCCAGCCGCTTCAATTCGGGCTGCGAGCGCGCTCTGATTTGGCCAGGCGCGGATCGATTCGGCCAGATAGACGTAGGCATCCGGGTTGGAGCTGGTCCACTTGGCGATCATTGGCAGGGCCTTCATCAAGTAATTCATATAGAGAATGCGAAATGGCTTCCAGGTCGGCTGGCTAAATTCGCAGACCACTAGGCGGCCGCCAGGTTTAGTGACCTTAAGCATCTGGGCGAGCGCCTTATCAAAATCAACGGTATTTCGAAGGCCAAATGAGATTGTGACTACATCAAAGCGCTTCGGTTCAAAGGGCAAGTTCAAGGCATCGGCCTTGGTAAATGGCAGATAAGGATGTCGCTTACGGCCCGCTTCTAACATCCCTTCAGAGAAATCAGCTGGAATCACCTTTGCACCAGCTTGAGCAAGTGGAACTGATGAAGAACCGGTTCCGGCCGCTAAATCTAAAATTTCCATGCCCGCTTTTGGCGCGATGATTGCAGTTGTTTTACGTCGCCAAGATTTTGTCTGGCCCAGACTTAGAAGATCATTAACAAGGTCATAGCGTTTTGCAACGCCATCGAACATTGCAGCAACTTCATCTGGATTCTTATCCATATT
>CAZMDJ010000041.1:0-10414 GCA_964565165.1 uncultured Actinomycetes bacterium
TCGTAAAGCGTTTCTCGACAGGTGCGATGAGTTTCGGTTCTGTATCAAAAGAAGATAACGAAACTATAGCGATTGCAATGAACCGTCTTGGTGGTAAATCAAATACCGGTGAAGGCGGAGAAGATCCTGCGCGCTTCATTCCTCTTGAAAACGGTGATTCAAAGCGCTCTGCAATTAAGCAAGTTGCATCTGGTCGCTTCGGTGTAACAAGTGAATACCTTGTTAACTCAGATGACATTCAGATCAAGATCGCACAAGGTGCAAAACCTGGCGAAGGTGGTCAGCTACCTGGCAACAAGGTTTATCCATGGGTTGCAAAGGTTCGCCACTCAACTACTGGTGTTGGTTTAATTTCACCTCCACCGCATCACGATATTTATTCAATCGAAGATTTAGCTCAGCTAATTCACGATTTAAAGAATGCAAATAAGAATGCACGTGTACACGTAAAGCTTGTTGCTGAAGTTGGCGTGGGTACTGTTGCGGCAGGTGTTTCTAAAGCACATGCTGACGTAGTTCTGATTTCTGGTCACGATGGCGGAACGGGTGCTTCGCCACTTACATCTCTAAAGCACGCTGGTGCTCCGTGGGAACTTGGACTTGCTGAAACACAGCAGACACTTCTATTAAATCGTCTACGCGATCGCATTGTGGTTCAGACCGATGGTCAGTTGAAAACTGGTCGCGACGTTGTAATCGCAGCGCTACTTGGCGCTGAAGAGTTTGGTTTTGCAACAGCTCCGCTAGTTGTATCAGGTTGCATCATGATGCGCGTTTGCCATCTAGATACCTGCCCAGTTGGCGTTGCAACACAGAACCCTGATCTACGTGCGAAGTTCTCTGGCAAGCCAGAGTTCGTAGAAACTTTCTTCGAGTACATCGCACAAGAAGTTCGCGAACTATTGGCGCAACTTGGATTTAAATCAATCAAAGAAGCAGTTGGCCACGTTGAGTACTTAGATACCAAGGCTGCAGTTGATCATTGGAAGGCGAGTGGTTTAGATCTTTCACCACTTTTGGTTCGTCCAGATGTTGATTCACCACTTCACAACACCACAATTCAAGATCACGGTTTAGCAAATGCGCTCGATAATAAGTTGATTGAACTTGCAAAGCCAGCACTTGAAAAGAGCGAAGCCGTAAATATTGATGTACCGGTTCGCAACGTTAACCGCACAGTCGGAACAATGTTGGGCGCGGAAATCACTCGCAAGTACAAGGGCGAAGGCTTGCCTGATGACACCATCAACGTGGTGCTTCATGGTTCAGCAGGTCAATCACTTGGCGCATTTATTCCAAAGGGTCTAACTATCCGTCTATATGGCGATAGCAATGACTATGTTGGTAAAGGTATTTCTGGCGGTCGCGTAATTGTTCGCCCTGACGAGAAGGCAAAATTCAAGTCAGAAGAGAATGTGATTGCAGGTAACGTAATTGGTTACGGTGCAACTGGCGGAGAAATTTTCGTTCGTGGAATTGTCGGAGAGCGATTCTGCGTTCGAAACTCAGGCGCAATTGCAGTAACTGAAGGCGTCGGAGATCATGCACTTGAATACATGACAGGCGGCCGTGTTGTAATTCTTGGACGTACCGGACGTAACTTGGCAGCAGGTATGTCAGGTGGAGTTGCATATGTATTAGATCTAAAGCCAGAACTTGTAAATACCGAACTTGTCGATCTACTTCCGGTAGATGCAGAGCGCGAAGTTGAATTGAAATCTATTCTCTCTAAGTACGCAGCAGAGACTGGTTCAGAAGTAGCAGGTGGACTTTTGAAGAATTGGGATCTATCTCGATTCACATTAGTTCTGCCACGTGATTACGCAAAGGTTTTGGCAGCGATTGCTGAGGCAAATGCCAAAGGTCTTGATGTAGATAAGTATGTAATGGAGGCGATTGCAAATGGGTGATCCAAGAGGATTCATAAAAGAGCAGCGCGAAACTCCAAAGCGTCGTCCGGTTGATGTGCGCATTCAAGATTGGCGCGAAGTTTACGAACCACAGTCAATCGAACATCTACGTACCCAAGCTTCACGTTGTATGGATTGCGGAATTCCTTTCTGCCATTCTGGTTGCCCACTTGGCAATTTAATTCCTGAGTGGAACGACTTGATGTACCGCGGAGATTTCAACTCTGCAATTGATCGTTTACATGCAACAAATAACTTCCCAGAATTTACCGGACGCCTATGTCCAGCTCCATGCGAAACCGCATGTGTAGTTGGAATTAATCGTGATGCGGTAACAATTAAGCAGATCGAACTTCGCACCGTAGAAGAGGCGTGGGGAAGCGATTCAATTAAGCCGCTAATTCCTTCACGACTTAGCGGAAAGACAGTTGCAGTTATCGGTTCTGGACCTTCAGGTCTTGCAGCAGCGCAACAACTAACACGTGCCGGTCATACCGTTGCAGTTTACGAACGCGCTGAGAAAATCGGCGGATTACTGCGTTACGGAATTCCAGAATTCAAAATGGAGAAGTACGTTGTTGATCGTCGCATTCAGCAGATGGAGAAAGAAGGAACTCGTTTCCGCGCTGGCGTGAATGTTGGCGAAGAGCTAACCGGTGATGATCTAATTCGTAAATACGATGCAGTTGTTCTGGCAGTTGGCGCAACACAGTGGCGCGATTTAAATATTCCTGGTCGCGAACTAAAAGGTGTTTACCAAGCGATGGAATATTTACCTTGGGGCAATAAACAAGGTTTAGGCGAAGTTGCTGAACCACCAATCAATACAGCTGGAAAGCATGTGGTTGTTATTGGCGGCGGCGATACCGGTGCTGACTGTTTAGGTACTGCGATTCGTCAGAAGGCAGCATCTGTAACGCAACTTGAAATTATGCCTCGACCAACTGAAGAGCGTCCTTCATCTCAACCTTGGCCGACTTATCCAATGATCTATCGCGTATCTAGCGCACATGAAGAGTTAGATAATCGCGTATTTAGCGTTAACACCCAAGAATTCGTTGGCGATGGCAACGGAAATCTAAAGGCGCTAAAGATTGTCGAAGTTAAATTCGAAAATGGAAAGTTCGAACCGGTTGCAGGTAGCGAACGCGAAATTCCAGCGGACTTCGTGTTTATGGCGATGGGCTTTACCGGTCCAGAGAAATCACCATTGATTGCACAACTTGAAGTTGAGCTAGATGAACGAGGCAACATCAAGCGCGATGAGAATTTCCAAACTAATCAAGAAGGTGTATTCGTAGCTGGCGATGCTGGTCGCGGACAATCACTAATTGTTTGGGCGATAGCAGAGGGTCGAAGCGCAGCTGCTGCGGTAGATCGCTACTTGGCCGGAACTACACAGTTGCCAGCTCCAATTCAACCTACCGATCGTCCGCTTACGGTTTAAATTAACTAAGAATAAAGAGAAGAGAAATATGCGCCGCGCAAAGATTGTCTGCACCATGGGTCCAGCAGTTGAAGCTCCAGAACGTGTAAAGCTACTTATTGAAGCTGGCATGAATATGGCTCGCCTCAACCTTTCACATGGCAGCTACGAAGAGCACCAGAACCGTCTTGATCGCGTACGCGCTGCAGCAACAGAGGCAAAGGTGCCAGTTGCAGTTCTTGTTGATTTACAAGGACCAAAGATCCGTCTTGGTCGTTTCGCAGATGGCCCACACGATTTAGCTCGTGGAGATATCTTCACAATTACTACTGATGATATTCAAGGAACTAAAGAGCGCGTTGGTACAACCTTTAAAGGCCTTCCAGGAGATTGCAAGCCAGGGGATCGCTTATTAATTGATGATGGCAAGGTAACTGTTGAAGTTATTGAAGTTAAAGGCAACGATGTTGTTACAAAGTGCATCGAACCTGGTGCGGTTTCAAATAATAAAGGTATCAACCTTCCAGGCGTTGCAGTTTCTGTACCTGCGTTATCTGAGAAAGATAAAGAGGATCTACGTTGGGGTCTTAAGGCTGGCGTAGATTTCATCGCACTTTCATTTGTGCGTGATGCAAAAGATATTAAAGATGTTCATGCGATTATGGACGAAGTTGGTATTCGACTTCCAGTAATTGCAAAGATCGAAAAGCCGCAAGCTGTAGAAAATCTAGAAGAGATCGTTGATGCATTCGATGGCATCATGGTTGCTCGCGGAGACCTAGGTGTAGAACTTCCAATTGAAGAAGTTCCGCTAGTTCAAAAGCGTTGCGTAGCTCTTGCTCGCGCAGCGGCAAAGCCAGTAATTGTTGCAACTCAAATGCTTGATTCAATGATTACAAATAGTTCGCCAACTCGCGCTGAAGCAACAGATTGCGCAAACGCAGTTTTAGATGGCGCAGATGCGCTGATGCTTTCAGGCGAAACTTCTGTTGGCGAATTCGCAATCGAAGCTGTTCAGACAATGGCCCGCATCATTACTCACACTGAATCAAAGGCGTTAGATCGCATCACACCACTTGATGCAAAGCCAACTACAAAGGGTGGCGCAATCACCAAAGCTGCTACTGAAATCGGTACTACTTTAAATGCTAAGTATTTGGTTGCCTTTACCGAATCTGGCGAATCAGCTCGTCGCATGGCGATGTTCCGTAATTCAATTCCAATTTTGGCGCTTACACCGGTTGAAGGTACTTACAACCGTTTAGCACTTACTTGGGGCGTAGAACCAGGAATCGTTTCACCGGTTTCACATACTGATGACATGGTGAAGCAGGTTGATCAATGGTTAATCGAAAAGCGCGAAGCGCAAGTAGGGGATACCGTTGTAATTGTTGCTGGTGCACCTCCAGGAATTCCTGGCTCTACCAACGCAGTTCGCGTTCACGTAATTGGTGATGCAACCGCTGGTCGCGCTGCTGCATATCGTTAATTTCTTTAACGCTTAAATATCCCTTAAACTGCTCACGCTAACAAGCACGCCTCGGTACTCCAACGGTAGAGAGGGCAGTCTCAAACACTGCATAGTGTCGGTTCAAATCCGACTCGAGGCACATGAAAATTCTCGTTGCTGAGGATGAGGCGCTGATCCGCCTTGATCTTGTTGAGATGCTCCGAGAAGCGGGGTATGAAGTTGTCGCGGAAGCAGGCAACGGAAAAGAAGCAATCGATTTAAATTTAAAACATAATCCGGATTTAGCGATTCTTGATATCAATATGCCAATCATGGATGGCTTAACCGCTGCAGAAGAGATTGTTAAATCAACTCCAGTTTTAATGTTGACTGCATTTAGCCAACGCGAATTAGTCGAACGTGCAAATGCAGCCGGAGTAATGGCATATGTTGTTAAACCATTTACTATCAACGATTTAATTCCTGCAATTGAAATCGCATCAAGTCGCTATGCACAAATGTCAGCGCTTGCAGATGAAGTTGCAAACTTAAGTGATCGATTAGAAACACGTAAATTAATTGATCGCGCAAAAGGTATTTTGATGAAGGCGTTAAATCTCTCTGAACCAGAAGCATTTTCATGGATTCAAAGAACAGCAATGGATCGCCGTCTCACTATGAAAGAAGTTGCAATGGCTGTTATTTCGCCAGATGCGGCCCCAGAGCGTTAATTTCAGATATATCGCTAATTTCGTAACCAAATCGAAATAAAGAGGCGCTTTTTCATGCGTAAAAATTAATAACTGCGAAATCATTGCATATTGTCTAACGCACACTCAGACCTTTATATTTACGCCCTCCCTTCCCGGGAATTTACGAAAGGTATTAAATGAACAAGAAGATCCAACGCGGTCTTGCCGTTGCGACTGCTGCAGCTCTCGCATTCGGTGTTGCAGTAACCTCACAGGCTAACGCAGCAGCAAAGACTGTTTATCTTGCTTACCAGGGTCCACTATCTGGTGGCGAAGCTTCAACAGGTACTGACGAGCAGAACGCTGTTAAGTACGCAATCAAACTTTTCAACGCAGCTAACCCACAGTACAACGTACAGTTAGTTTCAGTTGATGATCAGGGAGATCCATCAGAAGCAGCAAAGGTTGCTCCTGCAATTGGTCAGAACACAAAGATCATCGGCCTTGTTGGTCCTGCATACTCAGGCGCAACAATCGCATCACTTCCTTACTACAAGGCAGGACGTCTTCCACTTATCTCTCCATCAGCAACTCGTGTATCTCTAACAGATCCAAAGAACAAGTCTGACTACGGTCAGCCTGTGTTCCACCGCGTTGTTGCAACAGACGATAAGCAGGGTCCAGCTCTAGCTAAGTTCGCAACAAAGGGTGTTTCATCACCTAAGGTCTTCCTATTTGATGATCAATCTGCATACGCAGTTCCACTAGCTGGATATGTAAAGTCAGCTCTTAAGAGCCTAAAGATCACTCTTGCTGGAACAGATTCAGTTCCTGCAGATACAAAGGATTACTCAGCAACTGTTGCAAAGATCAAGTCATCTGGTGCAAACGTTGTTATCTACACCGGTTACTACTCAGCAGCTGCAACATTCATCAAGCAGATGCGCGCAGATTCAGCTCTTAAGAGCGTTATCTTCGCAGGTGGCGACGGCGTATTTAACTCACAGTTCGCAGTTCTTGCAGGTGCAGCAGCAGAAGATTCACGCCTAACAGGTGTTGCAGGTCTTGCTGATGCTTCAAAGACTGTTGCTGCTGCTTACGCTAAGTCAATGGGATCTGAAGCTGGTGTTTATGCAACTGAGTCATTCGACGCAGCAAACATCTTCCTATCAGGTATCAAGGCTGGCAAGCTAACACGTAACGCGATGCTTAACTGGATCAAGGCTGGTCCATTTACAGGCGTTGGTGGAGCTAAGTACAAGTTCAACCGTAACGGTGACATCACAGAAGGCGGCTTCGCTGGCTTCAACGTCGTTAAGGGCGAACTAGTAAACACAGGCCCAGTTGCCTAATTAAGTTAAATTAACTCAAACTTTGAGTTAATAAAGAGCGGGCGCTTTGGTAACCTTTCCCGGTTATCAAGCGCCCGTTCTCCATTTTCAGGCGTTTCAAATTTGTATATATAGACTGATATAGGGAGTTAGATGTTTGACGTTCTGCTCAACCAGTTTTGGCAGTTGACCATCTCTGGTATCGCTCTGGGCTTTATCTATGTTCTGATTTCACTTGGCTACACCATGGTTTACGGCGTGCTCCGTATGATCAACTTCGCTAACTCTGAAATCTTTATGTGGGGAACTTTTGCCTCAGTAGTCGTAACCGAAAGAGTATTTCACTTCACCGCAACCAGTAAGCCAGCAACCGGAGGAAAGCTTCTCCTTGTGCTCTTGCTCTGCTTAACCGCGGCGATGGCAACATCAGCACTTGTTGCGATGTTCGTTGAATTCGTTGCTTACCGTCGTTTGCGTGCAAAGGGTGTTAACCGCCTAGCAACTCTGATTTCTGCAATTGGCATGTCGATTGCACTTTCAGAAGGTATGCGCATGCTTACCAATTCACGTCCAGTAAACGTGCCACGTGTTCTAGAGAAGACAGTTTTATTTAATGTATTTAATGCGCAGGTTCGTATCGATAACGTCATCGTCATCGTAGCGGCCGCAGTTATTTATGTACTGCTTGAGCGCTTCATCAAGCTCTCACGTATGGGCAAAGCTATTCGCGCTGTATCAATGTCAGAAGAGACCGCAAAGTTAATGGGCGTAAATCTAAATCGCGTCATCACAATTACTTTCGCTATTGGTGGTTTAGCTACCGGCGCAGCAGCGTTCTTCTACACAACAGTTTATGAAATTACTAAGTTCGATGTTGGTTTCACAATGGGTATGGCTGCCTTCACCGCAGCGGTTCTTGGCGGTATCGGAAATATCCGTGGCGCTATGGCTGGCGGTCTTGCACTTGGCCTACTCGAAACTTATTCAGCTGCAATCCTTGGTACACAGTGGAAGGCGATCACAGTATTCGTGGTCTTGATTCTCGTTCTTCTATTTAAACCAACAGGTCTATTCGGTGAAGCCATCCAGACAGGAAGGGCATAAAGATGAATTTCAATCTTCGTGACTGGGGCGCAGATCTTTGGGAGCGCGCAAACCGCATTCAACGCGTGGGTCTTGTACTTGCATTTATTGCTGCAGCTGCATGCCTACCATTCCTTGGAATTAGTTTCCTAGATACACCAAACGCTTCATATAGCGCAGTACTTGTTCACCCAATCGCAATGTTCGTACTTATGGCTCTTGGCCTAAATATTGTGGTCGGTAAGTCAGGTATGTTGGATTTGGGTTACGTTGCATTCTTTGCAATCGGTGCTTATGCAATGGGTATCTTGGGTGTTCGCTACGGCTGGAACACATGGGAAGTAATGCCGGTAGGTATTTTGCTTGCGATGTTTGCAGGTTTGCTACTTGGATTCCCAACGCTTCGTTTACGTGGTGATTACTTAGCGATTGTGACAATGGGTTTCGGTGAAATTATCCGCATCATTGCACTTAACTGGGGAAGTCTTACAAATGGTCCAAACGGTATCGCTGGCGTTCCAATGCCACCTGCGATTCTTGGCCAAGAGTTCGATCTAGTTAATCAGAAGCTCTTCTTCTGGGTAGTTCTAGTAATGATTCTTCTAACCATTTGGATGATTCGTCGACTAACTGTGCGCCGCCCTGGCCGTGCATGGGAAGCGATTCGCCAAGATGAAGATGCAGCAGAGTTGATGGGTGTTCGCGCACTTCGTTACAAGATCTGGTCTTTCACACTTGGTGCATCAGTTGGTGGAGCAGCAGGCGTGCTCTTCGCATCAAAGAACCTATTTATCTCACCAGAACAGTTCAAGCTAAACGTTTCAGTTTTGATTCTTGCTTGCGTCGTTTTCGGTGGAATCGGAAATATTTGGGGCGTTATCTTGGGCGCTGCAATCCTTGGTTACTTACCTGATCGCATCCGTTTCATCTCTGATGCGCGTATGTTGGTATTCGGAATCGTTCTGGTCTTTGTTATGAACTTCCGTCCAGATGGATTGCTTCCACGTAAGAAGCGCGAAAAAGCTTTAGTTAAGAAGGAGGCATAAAAAGTGTCAGAACATCTACAAAAAGAGACTCGTGATGATGCAGTCCTCTCACTTCGCAATGTCACAATGAAGTTTGGCGGCGTTACCGCTCTTAATGAAGTAAATATCGATCTTTACCCAGGAGAAATCTTGGCGCTTATCGGACCTAACGGCGCTGGTAAGACCACAGTCTTCAACGTAATCACTGGTGTTTACCAAGCAACCGAAGGTGACATTGTCTTTAACGGCGAACGTCTAAATGGCATGAAGCGTTATGACATCACTAAGAAGGGCATTGCACGTACCTTCCAGAACATTCGTTTATGGGGCGACATGACTGCTCTTGAAAACGTTGTTACCGGAACAGATGTTCATAAGAAGTCTGGACTTGTTGGTGCGTTATTTGGTCTTCCTCGTGCACGTCGCGAAGAACGCGAAGGTCGCGAGAAGGCACACGAGATTTTGAAATTTATCGGTATCGATGAATATTCAGATCGCTTAGCTAAGAATCTTCCTTACGGTGTTCAGCGTCGTCTTGAAATTGCACGCGCAATGGGTACCGATCCAAAGGTAATTCTGCTTGACGAACCAGCTGCTGGTTTTAACCCAGCTGAGAAAGTTGAGCTTGCAAACACCATTAAGAAGATTCGCGATGCTGGTTACACAGTTCTTCTAATCGAGCACGATATGTCTTTGATTATGGGAATCTCTGACCGCGTAGTTGTAATCGACTTCGGTACAAAGATTGCTGACGATATTCCATCAGTAGTTCAGAACGATCCTCGTGTCATCGAGGCTTACCTAGGAGCACCTGCAGATGCGTCTTGAAATTAAAGATCTACATGTCTTTTACGGAAAGATCGAAGCAATCAAAGGTGTTTCTGTAACTGTTAACCAAGGTGAAATCGTCACTCTTATCGGTGCTAACGGCGCAGGTAAGACCACAATGCTTAAGACTGTTTCGGGTATCCGTCCAGTAACAAGCGGACAGATTCTCTTTGATGGCCAAGATATCTCTAAGATGCCTGCGCACGAACGCGTAGAACTCGGTATCTCTCAAGCACCAGAAGGCCGCGGAATTTTCCCTGGCATGACGGTTCTTGAAAACCTAGAGATGGGTAAGTTCTTCCGTCACGGTCGTAAGGCTGAGATGCAGCAAGATCTCGATCACGTTTATCACTTGTTCCCACGCCTTAAAGAGCGCGCTTCACAATTCGGCGGAACTCTTTCAGGTGGCGAACAGCAGATGTTAGCTATTGGTCGCGCACTTATGCAGCGTCCAAAGGTGCTTCTACTTGATGAGCCATCAATGGGTCTTGCTCCGATGATGATTCAAAATATCTTTAACATCATCACACAGATCAACAAAGAGGGAACAACCATTCTTCTTGTTGAACAGAATGCGCAGCAAGCGTTACAGCGTGCACATCGCGCATATATTCTTGAAGTTGGCCACGTTACAAAGGAAGCTCCAGCTAAGGATCTATTAAATGATCC
>CAZMDJ010000042.1:0-10203 GCA_964565165.1 uncultured Actinomycetes bacterium
ATGGCGGAATCATTACGTTGATGGTGGCCATCAATCGCCCAGATTTAGTTAAGACCATTTCGTTAATTGGCGCCAACTATCATCATGATGCAGGGCTGCCGCCAATTAAAGCTTGGACACCAAGTGCAGATGAGATTGAAAAGTACGCACACTTCTCACCAGATGCGCCAGAGACTTTGGTTAAGAAGATAAAGAAGATGGTAAAGATCTGGGCAACTGAACCAAAGATGACTATTAAAGATTTGAAGAAGATCAAATGCCCAGCGCTTGTGATTGCAGGTGATGATGACATGGCATCTCTTAAGCACACTGGTGAAATTTATGAAGCGATTGAAAATTCACGCCTTGCAATTATTCCTGGCGCTTCGCACTTAATTGATAAAGATCAACCAGAACTTTTAAATAAAGTGATTCGCGATTTCCTCTTGAACCACGAGTATCCAACTACCTTGATGCCCGTGCGACGCAAGAATCGTGTAGCTCAGTAAAAACGGCATCATCAATCTCTGCCAATTGTCCGAGCTTTCGACTTAAGAAGTAATCTGCAAGTTTCGGATTACGAACTAAAGCTGGGCCGTGCATATAGGTCGCGATAATTTGATCTGTAACTGCGCCATCGCACGCTTCATTTGCATGATTGCCAATGCCTTTCTGAACAATTCCTAGCGGCTGTAACTTCCCTACAAACTTGGTCTGGCCACCGTGATTTTCAAAGCCAGTTAATTTGCCGATACCGATTGTTGAATCCATTAATAATTCGCCGACGCTACGTGGAGTTGCCGGTTCGGTCATAATTGGCAGAATTCCGAGGCCTTCAATCATGCGGCCACCAGATGCTGGAAAACCATTACCCAGTAGTTGAAATCCCGCACATACTGCAAATAGATGCGCCCCATTTGCCAGAGCTTTATCTAGAGTGTTTTCGCAGCGGAGCAGATCGACGGCAGCAACCTGCGCATCATCTTCTCCGCCACCTAGGAAATAGAAATCTCCATCAATTGGAAGCGCGTTATAAGCAGAAGCATGAACAACTTCATTTGCGATTCCGCGTTTTGATAGACGCCAAGAGAGCGTTGCGACATTTCCTTGATCACCATAAGTTCCAAGTAGCTCTGGCAAAAGATTAACGATTTTTATCATTTGTTAACCAGCCTATGGAAAGCGGTATATGAAGCGATTAAATCTGCATCAACTTCTCCAAAAATTCGAGCGGCTTCAATTTCATTATCAACGACATTATGTTCGACGCCATCGACAGTCAATCGCGCAGCAACATCAACTTTTCGGTCGCCAGTAATTAATACATGACGCCCAATTAGCGGTTTGAAATCAACATCCCATAGCCAAGAGGTGTCTTTGCCATCTTGAGTATTTGCATTAACTACTAGCAGCACACCTTTAGGTCCAAGAGCGCTGGTCGCTAAAGTTTCGCGCCACGAAGCTGGGTTCTTAGAAAGTAGTAATCGAAAATTTGTATGGCCGATCTTCTTATTGGCAAAACGACCATCAACTGCTTGGACAGAACCAATTGCTACATTTGCACGTTCTAAATCAATGCCAAATTCGTTTGCCACGATAAATGCACGCGCAGCATTCTGCAGAGCAGCCTTACCTGGAATTGAGCTATTTACTTTAAATTGATGATTTAAAACATCACCACGTAATACCCAGTTGGCATCAGGTTTATTAAAACCGCAATCGCAGTAGAAACTTGCGCCACCATCCACCCAATTAAGTAACTTGCCGCATTCAGGGCAGGTAGCCGCATCAATATGGCCCTTCTCCTGCGCGCTAAACCAGATGCGCTTATGTGCAGCGTTAGCTGCATGAACTACAAATGGATCATCTGTAGATGCCAGAACTGTTTGTCCACTAAGCGCATCACGCCATTTATTAGAAACAATTCGTACTTCAGATAGACGATCTAATTGATCGCGGCCTAAGTTAAGTAAAACAATTAGCTCCGGCTTGGTTTTTTCAATTGCCCAAGGCAGCACCAATTCATCTACCTCAAGGACTGCTACATCTGCCTTTGGATTAGCGCCTAAAGCTGCAGCGATACCAGCAAATAAATTAGCGCCAGTGTGGTTATGCGCCACCGAGTATTTAGTACCAAGCGCTTCAGCAATCAACTTCGAAGTAGTTGATTTACCGTTGGTGCCTGAAATTAACACTACGCGTTTATTGGATGCTAATTTAGAAACAGAATTTGGAGCTAATTTCAAAATTAATCGCCCTGCAATTACAACGCCATTGCCTTTACCGAGCGCTCTTGATAGCGCACCTAAAGCTCTCGCTTTAAATAGAACTAACTTTAAATACATTTATTGGTTGTCTAACAACTAACAATCTATCGGCGTGATCGAACCACTTGAAACATCGTAAATTGCACCGGCTACCGAAACGCCTTTACGAATTAGCGGATAAGAACGAACTCTTTGCACGTCAATTGCTAGCGCGCGAATCTGATCAGAAACTGTACGAAATTCCAGTGCGCGAGTATCAACACCATATTGCTCTTTGATAGTTGCGTGAATCTCTGATTCTTCAGAGTTAGCCATACGGCAATCGGTATGTGGCATAATTAAAATGCGATCAACACCTAATAAATATGTAGCTAACACCAAGGTACGTAAAACGTCTTCGGTTGCACGGGCACCTGCATTGCGTAAAATCTTTGCATCACCAGAACGCATTCCGACAACTGATAGCGGATTGATTCGTGAATCCATACAGGTAACAATCGCTAAGCCTTGCTTTGCTTGGCCAGTTAATTCGGAGTATTTAAATGTCTTCTGATATTCAGAATTGGCAGCCAGAAGATCATCGAACTTATCGTGCGGAAATTCCTGTGCTGGCATGGGGATAGTCTAGAGTGACTAATTACGCAACGAAAATGTTGCGTAATTGCCAAAATCCCGATAATCTGAAGAAATGCTCGCAACTGAACTTATCCGCGACCAAAAGGCAATCGTAGATTCGATCGATATTGGTCCATATGCCTCAAGACTGCTCTCAGCAGGCATCCGAAAAGGCGCAAATTTAGAATTCATTAAGAAGACCACCGGTGGTGGTTTGTTATTTAAAGTCGAGGAACACCGAGTGGTAGTTCATAAATCGCTGGCTGCAACTATTCAAGTTTCAAAGCAGGTTCAATAATGTGTTCATCATGCGGTTCTGTAACTCATGGCTCTGTATTAGATCAAAGAACTAAACCAGCAGTTGCATTAGTAGGTCGTACAAACGTTGGTAAATCCACCCTTTTTACCCGCGTCTCTGGAATTTATCGCAAAATGGGTAACTGGCCAGCCACCACTGTTGAAGTTGGTAGCGCAGATATAAAAATCCAGAACCGCGAAATCACTTTAATTGATTTACCTGGCCTCTCTTCAATTATCGCTCGCTCACCGGATGAAAAATTAAGTGCAGATGTAATCAACAGTGGTGATTTAGATTTAATTGTTTTAGTTGTTGACTGCGCAAGTATGGCGAGATGTTTATATCTTCTCTCAGAGCTTTTAGAAACTCCACGTAAAGTAATTGTGGCGCTCTCAATGGAGGATGTCGCAAACCGTAGAGGTATTCAAGTTTCAGCTGATGTACTCTCCGAAAGATTAAAAATCCCAGTGGTTCACGTAAACCCACGAAAGAATCAAGGTATCGATATCCTTGAAAAGACAATAATAGAAGTGATTGATTCGCCAGAACCAGATCGAGAGCCGCTTGCATTTAAAGGCGTAGAAGAGCGCGTTGAATGGGTTCATGAATTAACAAATCAAATTTCAAAGAAACAATTTGACCGCGAATCAACATCAGATAAAGCAGACCGAATACTCACCTCTTCTTTTGGCGGACCGATTGCGCTCTTAACTGTTCTTTGGGCGGTATTTCAAGGAACCACTTCTGTGGCCGCACCAATTCAAGACTTGCTTGATCAGTTATTAAATGTACATTTAGCCAATTTCATTTCGGGTTTTATAGGTAATAACGCGCTAATTCACGGATTGATTATTAATGGTGTTATTGCTGGAGTTGGCACATTACTAACTTTCCTACCCGTTATGACAATCATGTTCTTCTTCTTGAGTTTCTTGGAAGATTCTGGATACATGGCGCGTGCTGCAGTTGTTGCTGATCGAATCATGCGTATAGCTGGGCTACCTGGACGAGCAATTTTGCCAATGTTGGTCGGTTTTGGATGCAACGTTCCAGCTATTAGCGCCACCCGTGCGCTTCGCGATTCACGTCATCGATTAATTGCAGGTTTAGCAGTTCCATTTACTGCATGTTCGGCTCGATTAGCTGTTTATGTTTTCGTCGGTACCGTCTTCTTCGGACAAAATGCCGGAACTGTAATTTTCTTTATGTATTTAATTTCGATTTCATTGGTTGTTGGTTTCAGTTACATTTTCAAAAAACTCTTTGTTAAAGATGCACCCAGGGAACCGCTATTAATTGAATTACCGCCTTACAAATTACCAACTTCCATGTTGGTTGTATCCGATGCATGGATTCGCGTAAAAGGTTTCTTACGTGAAGCAGGCGGAATTGTGATCTCAACAGTCATGGTGGTTTGGGCGTTAATGGCAATCCCAGTGACCGGTAACCATTCTTTTGCAGATGTACCAGTTGAACATTCTGCATATGGCGCAGTTTCCAAAGCTGTTTCGCCAATTTTTGCACCTGCTGGTTTTGCTGATTGGCATACAACTGGCGCTTTAATAACAGGATTCGTTGCAAAAGAAGTTGTAATCGCTTCTTGGGGACAGAATTACGCTGTAGATGAAAGTAATGAGCAGATTAGTAATCGTGAATTAGGTAAGTTACTAAAGAGAGACTTTGATAAATCTAGCAAAGGCGCCACATATCCGGCTATTTGGGCATTCTTAATTTTCTTAACTGCATACACGCCATGCGTGGCAACTGTGGGCGCACAGAAGAAGGAATTTGGCACACGTTGGGCGTTAATTGGAGTTGGTTTGCAATTAGCGATCGCTTGGCTCCTAGCCGTTGGGGTATTCCAATTAGGTAGGTTATTTATATGAGTGCATCTCCTTTAGCTCTTGTTCGAAAAGCTCACATTGATGGCGCTAATACCCGCAAGGAAATTGCTATTGCCGCTGCACTTTCAGGTGAAATTGTTGACCTTTGTGTTGACCTACTTATTGAATCTGGTGAAATTACAATCCACTCAATTAAGGGTTCTTGCACCATCGGGGGCTGTAAGTCATGTGCAGAAAGCCATGATTGCACCCCTAGAAATGCCGCGGGAGGACCGATCCCCATTCAAATTACAAAGCGGTAAACTCACAGCATGACTCTTGAGCGTTTGCGTGAATATCGTAAAACTTATGTAGCGATGCTTATCAGCTCAATCTTGAGCCTAATTGCCTCTCTTGTATTATCTATAGATGCTTGGAAATTAGCCGCTAAGCCAAATTCAAAATTCGCTTGTGATATCAATGCCGTTGTCTCTTGCGGAAAAGTTGCTAAATCGTGGCAATCAACGCTCTTAGGTTTTCCAAATGCATTCCTTGGTTTGATTACCGAACCAGTCGTAATCACAGTTGCGATTGCAGGACTTGGTTTAGTTGCATTCCCTAAGCTTTTCTTACGCGTTGCACACGTTATTTACGGCGCTGGATTAGTTTTTGCACTCTGGCTACTTTCTCAGAGCTTCTTTGTAATCAAAGCTTTCTGCCCATGGTGCTTACTTGTTACCGTTTCAACAATCACCGTCTTCTCAACCATGACTCGTATTAACTTAAAAGAGAATACCTGGAACCTTTCAGAGAAGAACTTTGCTAAAGCAAATGACTTCCTTGATCGCGGCTGGGGTCGTGTTCTTTACGCAGCGATTTATACTTTCTTAGCAATCGCAATTATTTTAAAGTACGGAAACCAAATCTTTTAATGTCTTTTCATATCGAAGCTCTCAGTAATGAGAACATGCCACTTTGGTTAGATTTCTTCGATAACCGTGCGCTTAAAGACAATGAAGACTGGGATGGCTGCTACTGCCAACATGATTTAAATACTCAAGAAATTGAAGACCAAGTAGTCGCATCAGGAATTCCCTATCAAGAAGAATTTCGTCGCTTCGCGTGTAAGCGCTCTGAAGAGAAGTTAATGCAGGGTTATTTGGCAATCGACAATGGAAAAGCAATTGGCTGGCTCGCCGCAGGACCTGGAATTAATTACATTCGTTGGCCAAAGTGCGATTCAAATACAGCGCGAATTATCTGTTTCACCGTGCAACTCGATGCACGTGGCCAAGGCGTGATGCGTTCGCTTCTCGAATATGCGTTAAAAGACTTAACTGATCGTGGTTTTACACGTTTTGAGGCAAAGGGTATTTCGGAAGAAGTTACCGATGAACGTAATTTCCGCGGCCCTATAAAGCTATATCGCGAATATGGTTTTAAATTAGTTTCTAAATTAGACGAAGTAGCTGATCTAGTCGTTAAAGAGCTTTAATTTCTACGCGAACCACGCGGTTTTAAAATCAAATTTGGTAGTTCTGGCGCAGGAATTCTGCCGCCAATATTGTCTTCAAACTTAGCAAAACGAGTGCTCTGCGATTCCCAATCGTTGCGCATCGCAACAATCTCTTCGTGTGTGCGGCCGATGAAGTTCCACCACATAATGATCTCTTCTTTAAATGGCTCCCCGCCAATTAATAGCGCTCTAAATACGCCATCAGATTCCAGCTTAAATTCGGTTTCACCTGCCGGCATATAGTGAAGTTGATTAGCTTTAACAATATTGCCATTTATTTTTACTTCGCCTTGATCGGCCAAGATTCCATATTCAAAGTTTTTATCAATCGGTAATTCAACGTTAGTTGCAGCACCAGATATCTCTGCACCAACTATCGCCGTATAAGTTGTGGCACCAGAAGTGTGTCCAAGCCAGCTACCCATAAATAAAATTACAGAAATTCCATCAATTTCAAATTTAGGTAAAACTCCGTGATGTTCAAAGTGTGGCGCTACATCTTTAGATTCATTTGGTAGTGCCACCCAAAGTTGTACACCATGTAACTTCTTACCTATTTCAAGTGATAGTTCTGAATGCGCAATCCCGATTCCAGAGGTCATTAAATTTAATTGACCTGGGTTAATTAACTGCACACTACCGACAGAATCTCGATGTTCGATTTCGCCTTCAAATAACCAAGAAACTGTCTGCAATCCAACGTGTGGATGTTGCGCCACTGACATTGCATCTACGGCTTCTGTTGGACCGTAATGATCGACAAAGCACCATGCGCCAATCATGAGAAGTTCTCGATGCGGCAAGGTACGTCGAACGACAGTGTTGGTTCGGGTAGTTAATTTAACTTCGCGCGGATCGAGGGTTATCTCGTTTGGCATGTATTGATAGTACGCTCAAAAAAATGGAGCCCCCCGTCAGGATTGAACTGACGACCTTCCGCTTACAAGGCGGATGCTCTACCACTGAGCTAGGGAGGCGTTGTGCGGGCGTAATTATGGCAAAAGTCAGCGATTATTTGAAATCGGCCATGAAATGAGGCTCGGATACTTCGCAGAACGTCCATCGCCCGAAGATTTACCGCGCAAGCGGCGGATAAACCAAGGAATCACGAATGTTGCAATCCAGAGCGCATCAATAATTTTCTTCTTGATTGGGTTCTCTTTTTTCGCAGGTGGCAATGGAATCTTGTATGCCGGATCAAATGGCAACCCAAGGTTTTCTAAAACACCTTGTGCAACGCGGTGATGACCTTCTGGATTCAAATGCAATCGATCGAATGCAAGTAGACGAATATCGTTTGGATATCGTCCATCGTTTGCTTCGTTAAGAATCGCACCGGTTTCTGCAGCTAATTCGCGAACTTGTCTGTTGAAATCCATGAAGCGAACATTCCAGATTGCGCCAGCTTTGGTATTTGCTGCAGCGCTTTCTTGAACTGTAAATAGCATTAACTGCGCGCCATGTTTCTTTAACTCTGCTGCAAGTTCGCGAACTGCTTTTGCGTATTCAGGAAGCGTCACTTCTGCTTTGTAATTTGGACGAATCACATCGTTAGCTCCAGCATGGAAACTAACTAAAGTATTTTCGGTAATTAATTTAAGCGCTGCCGGAACTTGGTCCGTTACAACTTGATGAATTAATTTGCCGCGTACTCCCAGGTTTGCGTAGCGAAATCCATCTGTTTGCGATGCCATTACATCCGCAACACGATCTGCCCAACCACGGAATTTTCCATTGATCTGCTCATCGGTCATACCTTCAGAGAACGAATCTCCGCAGACTATAAAGTTACGAATTACTTGCGCCATTAGCTACGCGCTTCATCCACCGCGAAGAGCGCGATAGATGTAGCAACGCTTGCATTCAAGCTTTCAGTTGTTGAACGCATCGGGATCTTCACTACAAGATCGCACTTTTCGCGAGTTAATTTATGTAAGCCCTTACCTTCTGAGCCCACGATAATCATGATTGGTTCGGTGGCGACCTTCATATTGCTAATTAGCTCATCAGATTCGCCATCTAAACCAACTACAAAATAACCGCGTTCCTGAACCTCTTCAATTGCGCGGTTTAAATTAGTTACTTGTGCGACCTGCATACGTGCCGCAGCACCTGCAGAGGTCTTCCATGCTGCTGCAGTCATTGCTGCAGAGCGACGTTCTGGAATTACAACGCCATCAACACCAAAGGCTGCAGCGGAACGGATAATCGCACCTAAGTTACGAGGATCAGTAACACCATCAAGTGCCACGATCAAACCTGGCTTTGCAGCGCGAATCAGAATCTCATCTAGGGATGAATATTGATAAGGCTTAATTGATAGCGCAATACCTTGCGAATTCATCGAAATCTTTTCAACATCTGCGCGATGTACTTCGCGAATTGGAAGTGATTTCTTAAGCGCAAGCTTTAATGATTCTTCGATGCGATCGTCAATATCAATTGAACGCGCAACAATTAATTCGGTTGATGGAACATCTGCACGTAGCGCTTCTAAAACTGCGTTACGTCCGGCAACCATCTCACCGTGGAATGAAAAATTACTGCGCTTTTCAGAACGGGGCTTTGATGCACCAGTTCGTGAAGAAGATGTGCGTGGTTTTGCAGCACCGGTACGTGGCTTTGCCGCGCCAGTGCGCTTCTTTGCAGCTGCGTGATACGGACGATCTTCGGCTTTAGGAGTTGGACCTTTACCTGCTAAACGCTTCTTATTATTTCCGCCAGTGCCCTTTGAAGGACCCTTCTTAGATTTACGAACTGCACCCTTACGAGATGAATTACCCGCCATTTATTTAATACTCCATCTCTGTCCTTGAGGTGTGTCCTCAATAGAAATTCCAAGCGCTGCAAGTCCATCACGGATTGCATCTGATGCCGCGAAATCTTTTCTTTCACGTGCAGCTGCGCGTTGTGCCAAAGCTAATTGAATTACGCCATCTAGCGCTTCTGATAAATCTTGGCCACCAGATGTAAATGCAGCATCAAATGGATCGCAACCAAGGATTGCTAACGCACCAAGAATTTCAGCAGCAGCAGCTTTGATTCCGTCTTTTGCGTTATCGGTAATTGCAGTATTTCCGCGGCGAAGCGCTTCAGAGATCTGCGCCAATACTTGTGGAACTGCTAAATCATCATCAAACGCAGCCTTAACTGGAGCGCTAATTACGCCCTCGAAATCACCAACAATTTCCTTGGCACGAGTTAAGAAATTTTCAATGCGCTGGAAATTGGTTGCCGCTTCTTGCAGAGCTTCTGGTGAAAATTCGAGCATCGAACGGTAATGCGCGCTACCTAAATAGAAACGTAATTCAATTCCGCGCACCTGCTTAACAAGTTCTTTAACTTGCATGGTGTTGCCAAGTGATTTAGACATTTTTTCGCCAGATTGAGTAACCCAAGCGTTATGCATCCACACATTTGCAAAGCCATAACCAGCTGCTTCAGATTGTGCGATTTCATTTTCATGGTGAGGGAAAATTAAATCCAAACCACCACCGTGAATATCAAATGCTTCACCTAAATAGGAATGTGCCATTGCAGAGCACTCAAGGTGCCAACCTGGTCGACCATCGCCCCAAGGAGTTGGCCATGATGGCTCGCCAGGTTTTGCAGCTTTCCATAATGCAAAATCACGAACATCTTTTTTGTACGTGTCATCTGCATCGCCGGCAGGAAGTAGATCATCTAACTTCTGACGAGAAAGAG
>CAZMDJ010000043.1:0-9721 GCA_964565165.1 uncultured Actinomycetes bacterium
TAAGGTTTTTAAGCCAATTCCAGCCAAATAGTTGCCATTGGCGGAATGCGCACAATCCCGTGGCAATCTTCTCCCACTACAACTTCTGAATTGGTTACACCAGAACCACCATATTTATGATCATCTGTATTTAAAACTTCGCGATACTTTCCTGGCTTTGGAATATAAAGCTTGTAATGTTCATGAGGAACTGGAGACCAGTTGGTCACTGAAATTAAAGGAGTTCCGCTATCTGACCAACGCGCATATGCAATTACATTTGCTGCGCCATCATCGCCAACTAGCCATTGGAAACCTTCTGCAAAATTATCGCGTTGCCAAAGCGCAGCGGTCGCTTTGTATTTTGCATTAATATCAGAGATAACTTTCTGAACACCTTTATGTTCATCAAATTCAGTTAAGTACCATTGGAGACCAGCTTCTGCGTTCCATTCCTCGTTCTGAGCAAACTCGGAACCCATGAAGAGCAACTTCTTGCCTGGGTGCGACCACATGTATCCATATAGCGCACGAAGTTGTGCCAACTTTTGCCAGCGATCTCCGGGAAATTTATTTACTAATGAACCTTTCCCGTGCACAACTTCATCGTGTGAAAGTGGCAACATGAAGTTTTCGCTCCACGCATAAAGAATTGAGAAGGTGATTTCATTATGGTGATACATTCGATGTATTGGTTCGTGGGATAGATATTGCAAAGTGTCATGCATCCAACCCATGTTCCACTTATAACCGAAACCTAAGCCACCAAAACCAGTATCTTTTGTAACGCCAGGCCATGCGGTTGATTCTTCGGCAATCATCATAATTCCTGGATGATGTTTGTATGCAGTTGAAGTTGCTTCTTTTAGGAATTCAACTGCTTCTAAATTTTCACGGCCTCCAAATTGGTTTGGAATCCATTCGCCCTCTTTGCGTGAGTAATCCAAATAGAGCATCGAAGCTACTGCATCAACGCGAAGTCCATCAATATGGAACTCATCTAGCCAATAAAGCGCGCTGGCTACTAAGAAATTACGGACCTCGTTACGGCCAAAATTGAATACCAGAGTGCCCCAATCAGGGTGTTCGCCTTGGCGAGGATCGGCATGCTCATAGAGTGCGGTGCCATCAAATTTAGCTAGCGCCCATTCATCTTTCGGAAAATGTGCAGGAACCCAATCGAGGATTACACCGATTCCTGCTTCATGCAACTTATCCACTAAGTATCGGAAATCATCGGGAGAACCAAAACGTGAGGTTGGTGCAAAGAAACCTGTTACTTGATAACCCCAAGAGGGTGCATATGGATGTTCAGTAACTGGCAAGAATTCAACGTGTGTAAAACCTTGTTCTTTTACGTAATCAATTAACTCAACTGCCATTTGTTGATAGGTAAGACCTACGCACCAGGAACCTAAATGAACTTCATAAACCGAAACAGGAGAGCGCCACGATTCGTAAGACTTGCGCGCATCCATCCAATTCTTGTCATTCCAAGAGTAATTTGATTCATTAACAATTGAAGCAGTACTTGGCGGAAGTTCGCATTGGCGCGCCATTGGATCGGCGTGATCAACCCATTGTCCCCATGAGGAGCAAACTGCATATTTATATTTAAGACCAGGACCAACATCAGGCAAGAATGTTTCCCAAATACCTGAGTTACCAATCTTCACCATTGGATTGGTGGATTTATCCCAATAATTATTATCGTGAATTAACGAAACTGCAGATGCGTTTGGCGCCCAAACGCTAAACGCTGTTCCTATTAAATTACCGCTCTTATCGCGGATTACTTGGGAACCTAACGCTTCCCATAACTTCTCATGGCGACCTTCATTGAAAAGGTGTAGATCCATCTCTCCGATTGATGAGTTTGGATTTAGAAA
Organism: uncultured Actinomycetes bacterium; assembly: GCA_964565165.1. GTDB lineage: Bacteria > Actinomycetota > Actinomycetes > Nanopelagicales > Nanopelagicaceae > ZLKRG08. The sequence goes on from CAZMDJ010000043.1 coordinate 1,869, forward strand.
TGAGGCGGCCATTAGAGCTCCACTCGGACTATATGTGCGACTTTTCCTACCGGACGACTTGGTTGCAAGCGTACAAAGGTATGCGCAGACCAATGATGCACATTGCCATCAAGTAGGTCAGTAACCTTGAAATGCTCTTTATTTAAGCCTAAAGCGTGCATATTCCAGTGAACCGTAGTTTCTTGAACATATGTTGGATCAAGATTTACGACGACCAGAATTAAGTTATTTCCTTCGCGCTTTGAGTAGGCAAGAATTGCACCACTATCTGTGTGATGGAAGTGAAGATTACGTAAACGCTGTAGCGCTACATTTTCCTTACGGATCTGATTTAACTGAGCGATAAATGGCGCAAGCGTTAAACCTTTCTTCGCAGCACCTTCCCAATCACGAGTTCGAATCTGATACTTCTCTGATTCCCAATACTCTTCTTTGCCCTCTGCAAGAGGTTTTGATTCATAAAGTTCGTAGCCGGCATACATTCCCCATGATGGAGTCAATGTTGAAGCCAAGACAGCACGCAGTGCAAACATTGCAGGGTTACCGCTTTGCAAGTGATACGGCAATATATCTGGAGTGTTAACCCAGAAGTTTGGACGGAAGAAAGCACTTGTGTGGTGTGCAACTTCATTTCCGTAAGAGGTTAACTCTTCTTTACTGGTTCGCCAGGTGAAATATGTGTAAGACTGCTGGAAACCAGCTTTGCCAAGCGCGTGCATCATCGCTGGTTTTGTAAATGCTTCAGCTAAGAAAATAACTTCTGGATGCTCTGCATAAATCGTTGCCATTACATCCTGCCAGAAGTGAACTGGCTTTGTATGTGGGTTATCTACGCGAAATATCTTTACGCCCTTAGAAATCCATAAACGTAAGATTCGAAGTGATTCGTTTCGAATTCCTTGGTAGTCCTGATCAAAGTTGATCGGATAAATATCTTGATATTTCTTAGGTGGGTTTTCTGCATAAGCAATAGATCCATCAGGTCGGTGGCTAAACCACTCGGGATTACTCTTTACCCATGGATGATCTGGGCTTGCTTGAAGGGCGAAATCCATTGCAATTTCAATATTTAACTTCTGTGCCTCTTTAACGAAATCTTCAAAATCTTTCATGGTGCCAAGTTCAGGATTAATTGTGTCGTGGCCGCCATCTTTGCTACCGATAGCCCAAGGCACACCAGGATCATTCGGACCAGGAGTTAAAGTGTTATTTGGACCTTTGCGAAATTGCACACCGATTGGATGAACTGGCGGAAGATATAAAACATCAAATCCCATCTCTTTGACGCCTGCAAGTCGCTTTACCGCCGCTTTAAAGTTGCCGCCTTCTGAGCGCGGGAAGAACTCATACCAAGCGCCTACTAGCGCGCGATCTCGATCTGATCTAACGGGATATGAATCTGATTTCGAAACCAATTTCTTTAGCGGATTATTGTGAAAGTAATCTCGAACTTCAGGGATTGTTGCCCAAGAAAATCTAGTTCCGGCATCAACTTTGCTATCACGTAGCTGCTTAATTAATGGTTGTAATAGATTTTTTGCGTTCTTGTCGGATTCAATAGCCTCTTCAAATAGTCGTGCCCCAATTTCGCACATTAAATCCGAATCAATATTTGCAGCTATTTTGATTTCACCATCATGTTCCCAAGTTAGAAATGGGTGATCATAAGTTTCGATGTGAAAGGTAAATTCGCCAAGCCCATTTGTATTAACCCAAGTTTCATAGCGATTTGTTCCAGGCGCGTTTTCGTACATGACCGAACGGCAAACTTCAGTGCCTTTAGAGTCTAAAACTACAGCTTGTGCTCCGAAAGCATCATGGCCTTCACGAATTACTGTTGCTTCTACTTTAAAGCGTTCAAACGGAATCGTCTTAACAGGAACAAACTCACCACCGAACCAGATGGTCGGGGAGATGTCGCTGGCAGGGATTCGATTGATCAACCGGAGCCTTCCGTATTTCCTGGATCAGCGGCGCTGATATCGGCCAAACGATACTTGTCTACCGCCTGCTGAACAAGAGATTCTTTAATTTCTCCTGCCTTTGCAAGTTCTGACAAGGTCGCTACGACGATTGATTCGGCATCTACTTTGAAGTGGCGACGAAGCGCACCGCGAGTATCTGACAAACCGAAGCCATCTGTTCCTAGAGATACGAAAGGTTGTGTAACCCAAGGTTGAATTTGATCCTGAACTGCTCGCATGTAATCGCTTACTGCAACTACAGGTCCCTTTGCATCAGCCAATTTCTTGGTGACATATGCGCTCTGCTTATCTCGAGGATTTAGCAGATTGTGACGGTCAACTGCGAGACCATTACGTCGAAGTTCGTTCCAAGATGTAACCGACCAGACTGCAGCGTTGACATCCCAATCTTTTGCAAGGAGCTCTTGAGCCTTTAGCGCTGCATTTACTGCAACACCTGAAGCGAGAATATTAGAGCGGCGCTTACGTCCATTTGCATCTTTTAATAGATACAAGCCCTTCAAAATTCCATCAACATCAACGTTCTCTGGTTCTGCAGGTTGTGCGTATGGCTCGTTGTAGACAGTTAAGTAATACATAACGTTTTCACTATTTTCGCCATACATGCGACGAAGTCCATCTTTAACAATGTGGCCAATTTCGTAACCATACGCAGGATCGTAAGAAACGATTGCTGGGTTGGTTGCGGCCAATAATTGTGAATGACCATCTTCGTGTTGAAGACCTTCACCGTTAAGAGTTGTACGACCGGCAGTTGCACCAAGGATAAATCCTCGAGTCATTTGATCGGCCGCAGCCCAGAAAGCATCACCTGTTCGCTGGAAACCAAACATTGAGTAGAAGATATAAATCGGAATCATTGGTTCGTTATGTGTTGAATATGAAGAACCAACTGCAGTAAATGATGCGGTAGATCCCGCTTCGTTAATACCTTCGTGAAGAATTACACCAGTAGGCGCTTCTTTGTAAGAGAGCATTAATTCACGGTCTACTGAAATGTATTTCTGGCCATTTGGGTTGTAAATCTTCATTGTTGGGAACAATGAGTCCATTCCGAATGTTCGAGCCTCATCAGGGATGATAGGAACGATGCGAGAACCAATTCCTGGATCCTTAACTAAATCCTTAAGCAAACGGACAAATGCCATTGTGGTAGCAACTTCTTGCTGACCTGAACCGCGTTTGACTGATTCATAAGCTTCGTCAGCAGGTAATTGAAGTGGGCGTGATTCCTTGCGACGTGATGGGATTGAACCACCAAGAGCAGCGCGACGTTCCATAAGGTACTTATGTTCTGGCGAACCTTCATCGAATTTGAAATAAGGCGGTAGATATTTATCCGCTAACTGATCATCAGGAATTGGAAGATGCAATGTGTCGCGGAAGGCCTTGATGTCTTCAAGAGTCATCTTCTTCATCTGGTGCGTTGCATTGCGGCCCTCAAAATGAGAACCAAGAGTCCAACCCTTAATGGTCTTTGCCAAAATAACTGTTGGGCGACCATTCTTCTGGGTCATCGCTGCTTGATATGCCGCGAACATCTTGCGGTAATCATGGCCACCGCGTTGTAATGACCAGATCTTTTCATCTGACCAATTTGCAACCATTGCAGCGGTACGTGGATCGCGACCAAAGAAGTTTTCCCGAACAAACTTTCCATCTTCGGTCTTATATGTTTGATAATCGCCATCAGGGGTGTTGTTCATCAACTGAACGAGTGCACCTTCTTTATCTTGCGAAAGCAGTTCATCCCAACCGCGTCCCCAAATAACTTTAATTACATTCCAACCTGCTCCACCGAATATGGATTCAAGCTCTTGAATAATCTTTCCGTTACCGCGAACTGGACCATCAAGGCGCTGTAAGTTGCAGTTAATTACGAAAGTTAAATTATCTAAACCTTCACGGGAAGCGAGACTCAAAGCACCCAAAGATTCAACTTCATCAGTTTCGCCATCGCCCAGAAATGCCCAAACATGTTGTTGGCTGGTGTCTTTTATTCCACGGTTATGTAGGTAGCGATTAAAACGCGCTTGATAAATCGCATTGATTGGACCAAGTCCCATTGAAACTGTTGGGAACTGCCAGAAGTCTGGCATCAAACGTGGATGAGGATATGAAGATAATCCGCCACCTTCGTGTGAAAGTTCCTGACGGAAACCATCTAATTGACTTTCGCTAAAGCGACCTTCAACAAAGGCACGTGCATACATACCTGGGCTTGCATGGCCTTGGAAGAAAATTTGATCTCCACCGCCTGGATGATCTTGACCGCGGAAGAAGTGGTTAAAGCCAACTTCATAAAGCGCAGCAGATGATGCATAAGTTGAGATATGTCCGCCGACGCCAACGCCTGGACGTTGCGCACGATGAACCAACATCGCCGCATTCCAACGAATTGCAGCGCGAATTCGACGCTCAATATCTTCATCACCAGGGAAGGCAGGTTCGCGCTCGGGTGAGATGGTGTTGATGTAATCGGTATTTCGAATCGAGCTAATTGGCACATTCTTTTCATGTGCATGTTTTAAGAGACTATTTAGAATGTACTTTGCTCGGACCGGTCCGGCATTCTTAAGAGTGGCATCTAGAGATTGGAGCCATTCATTAGTTTCGGATGGATCGGTATCAACTAAATTTTCGATGTACTGCTCTGGCGCCTCAAAAGTTTCGCTCATGGGGCATATCTTTCCGCGATAAAGGCCAAAACGCTAATTACTGAGAAGAAATATCGCATTTTGACTTGCGCCACAGGTGCTCTCTCGGGTGGACTTCTCCCATGCCATCGCGGATGGGTTTTGAGAAAGGTCAATTGGTTCTCGAGGTCGGACATGGTCCTGACAGCGACGAGGATTTGCGTAAGCAGATTACAGAACTAATTGGTGAACCATTAATAGAGGACACGACTAACGAAGTAGTCGATGCAGTTTTAATTTGGTTTCGAGAAGATGATGGTGATCTCACAGATGAATTAGTGGATGCACTTACCTTTTTATCTGAGACCGGACCAATTTGGGTATTAACTCCAAAGGTCGGAAGAGAAGGCCACGTCGAGCCTAGCGACATTCAAGATGCAGCTAATACTGCCGGCTTAAGCCAAACATCTACAATTGCGGTTGCACCAAATTGGAGCGCAACAAAAATAGTTCACCGAAAGGCGAAGAAGTGACAAACATTGGAAGCGAAGCTCCAGATTTTGAAGTGATTGATAACAACGGACAGATGGTGAAGCTCTCATCTTTCCGCGGACAGAAGAATGTACTACTTCTTTTCTATCCTTTCGCATTCTCTGGAATTTGCACTGGAGAACTCTGTGCGATGCGTGATGATTTAAAGCCTTTTCAAAATGATGAAGTGCAACTCTTAGCAATCTCTTGCGATCCAATGTATTCAAATAAAGCATTCGCGATTCAAGAAGGATACAAATTCCCAGTACTTTCAGATTTTTGGCCACACGGCGCCGTATCCAAGGCGTACGGTGTTTTCAATGAAGATCGCGGATGCGCAACTCGCGGCTCTTTCTTAATTGATAAGAGTGGTGTTTTGCGTTGGAGAGTAATTAATACAATGGGTGAAGCTCGCAATATCGAGGATTACAAAGCCGCGCTCGTAGCCCTTTAGTTCGCAATTATCTCGCTCAATTTCCAATATTCCTTCGGATTGGTTACTATTTCGCACGCAACAAACGGGTGGTTAGCTCAGCGGTAGAGCGCTTCGTTTACACCGAAGATGTCGGGGGTTCGAAACCCTCACCGCCCACAAAAACAGGTATATCCCAGATATATATCCAAAATTTGGATGTGTATCTAAAACCTTGATTTTGGATATATCTGCCAAACCGCTTATATCCAATATCAGAACTTCTTGTCTCCTTAGTTATAGGAGCAAATGATGAAAGTATCTGAATATGCAACGGAAGTTATAAATTAACCTCAATTAGAGATTGCTATTTGCCCATATGACTACGGCATCATAAGTATATTTTCCAAGACCTTGTTCAATATCCTCGTATGAATCTTTGTAAGTCGTAGGAAGAATGTATGTCATTGCCAGGCTCTTGTATGCCTCTTTGTTTGGTTTCCAAAATTTGCAAATGAAGTCAAAGTGTTGCTGAACAAGCGCCTGGACTGATGGGTCGTTTGGTGGCAATCCTGCTTTCTTGGCTTCCACAAAATTCAGGGTGATCTTTGAAAACTCCTCTTTGAATTGGGACTCTTCTTCTTGTGTGTACTTCTGATTGAATTGTGAAGCGTATTCACCCTGGCGTCCAAACATTTTCAAAGACTACTATTGAGGCATGGCCTTATTCAAAAAAGGATGGTGGAAAATCACCCCCAAAGGGACTGGCAACGCCAGCGGTGCCTTTGGAGTCTTTGATGAGATTTTCCACCCACAGGCTCATGAAGCAACTCAAATAAAAGAAGAGCAAAAGAGAGCGGTATTTCAAACAGGCAACGAAGGTGATCCTCTACGGGTAACAATTAAACTTCCAAAGAAGGATTAACAAACTCTTTGGATTTGTCTGCCATACCCTCTAATATGGGAGATGAGCCAAGAGCGGACATATCTGCAAAATGGGAATTTGAAAGGTTTAAAGGTTTGATAACCCGAAACCCTCACCGCCTACGTTTTTTAACTCTTCTTAAAGTCCTACCCATGAACCTTTTAAATCTTTTGAAATAGATCTCTATTTTTAGATTTAACTTTGCTGCCCATTTGTAATAAGGAGAGAGCAGTCTGGTTGCTAAAAGTAATATAGGAATTCCAAATTCAGGAAGAATTATAATTAAAGGAATTGCAATAATCGTTAGTAAAGAAGCAAGAAAAATAGATGTGGTTTTACTCATAATAGGGATTTCAAAGATCTCAACACAAAATATCTATTTTTCGAAGTAAGCTTTTTTCATTGCTGCTAAATCAATCTTCTTCATCTGAAGCATTGCCTGTGTAGCGCGTTGAGCGCCTTCCGAATCAGATCCACCTAAGTACTGCATCATCTCGGGTGATGTCACCTGCCAAGAAACACCGAACTTATCTTTACACCAACCGCATTGGCTCTCTTGGCCACCGTCTTTAATAAGTAATTCCCAGTACTTATCGATTTCATTTTGATCAGCACATGGAATTTGAAATGAGATTGCTTCAGTGTGAGGAAAAATCGGACCACCATTAAGTCCGATGAAGTTTTGCCCGAATATTTTGAAATTTACAACAACTTCTTCGCCTTGTTTATTACCAGGTGTATCAGTTGGAGCTAACCAATGATCTGCTATTTCACTATCAGGAAAGATGCTGGTGTAGAAAACAGCCGCTTCACGTGCACGACCATCAAACCAGAGGCAAGTTGTAAGTTCCATAATTAAAGTACGCTCGAAACCATCCAACGAATTCCGTATTGATCCTGGCATGAACCCCACATCGCACCCCATGGCATTGGAGCTAGGGGACCAGAATTCTCTGGAGAATTCACGAGAAGCTGGTTATAGATTTTTTCAGCTTCGTCTTTTGAATCTAAATCAAGTGAAATCGTCACGTTATTTCCGACATTAACTTTGTGGCCCAATGATTCAAGGGCATCTGTAGCCATGATCACGTGGCCGTTAGTAATTGGTAATTGAACGTTCATAATCTTGTTGGCATCTTCTTCAGAAAGTGTTGGTGCGCCTTCAGGACGAGGCATATCTTTCATGCGTGTGACGCTAATGAATTCAGTACCGAATACATTTTTGTAGAAATTGAACGCCTCTTCAGTGTTACCTGGAAAATTAAGATAAGTATTTACTCTAGCCATAGCGGGAGAGTAACAGCAGCATTTATGCTTTGGATATGGCTGCAAAGAAAGTAACGGGTCCTGCCTCTTATTTCCCT
>CAZMDJ010000044.1:0-9717 GCA_964565165.1 uncultured Actinomycetes bacterium
TTTAAATATGTGTGTTAACTATGGTGGCCGAGCAGAGATTGTTGCTGCTGCCGAAGAGATGGCGCGCGATTTCAAGCGCGGAAAAGTTTCTAAGTTCGACGAGAAGAGCTTCGCGAAGTATTTAGAACTTCCAAGCGATGTAGATCTTTTCTTACGTTCATCTGGTGAGCAGCGTTTAAGTAATTTCTTGCCATGGCAATCCGCTTATGCTGAGTTGGTATTTATGGATGTTTTATGGCCAGATGCTGATCGCCGAACATTATGGAAGGCGATTGAAACTTATGCGGCTAGAAATCGCCGCTTTGGTAAGGCTTAACTTTTAATTAACCTAAAGTTGCAACAACCAACCACATTGTTAGAACGCCTAAACCAGTTGCGGCAAAGGTCCAACGAGACGGATGGTGCGAATGCGCTTCAGGCAAGATATGTGAAGTCGCAACATAAATTACAAAACCGGTAAATAGCGCTAAGTAAATTGTTATCCAGTTTCCTTCAAAGGTCACATAAGTACCTAAAGCCGCGCCACCGATTCGAGCCACTGCATCAACTACTAAAAGTAATTTTGAGCGTGATTCCCAATGGCCAGTTTTAACTAACATTGAAACTGTATTTAAACCATCGCTAAACGCGTGTACTAGAAGTGCAATAAATACTGCATAGCCAAGCTGGTTACTTACTTTGAAAGCAACGCCAAGCGCTGCGCCATCTAGAAATACGTGGCCTGCCATCGCAAATGCGCCAACGCCACCCGCAATTGATCCATGCGAATGATCGTGGCCATATTCAGAATCAACTGGCTCGTGGCCACCAAATGAACGTTCAGAGATATGAAGTAATAAGAAGCCAATCAGAATTGCGATTGAGACTGTTGGAACGCCACCAGTTATCTCAGAATCATGAAAAATCTCTGGCAATAAATCGAATCCAACTAAACCAAGCAATAGACCTGCAGATAGTCCAAGAACTAAATGGAAGCGGTCCTTTGATTTAAGGGCCAATAAGCCGCCAATTGCAGTAGAGACCACAGTCAACGCAGCTAGAAAGATTGCCATTGCCTAATCATCTCACGGCTAAACTTCTCTCATGGTCTAGCAAGCCGCTAGCACCGCCGACAGCCAGCCGGATGGGAGATTCACATGGCCGCAGATCGTTTAGAAAATATTGTTAGCCTCGCAAAGCGTCGAGGATTCGTTTATCCATCATCAGAAATTTATGGCGGTCTTCGCGCATCTTGGGATTACGGCCCACTTGGCGTTGAGGTAAAAAATAACGTTAAGCGCCAATGGTGGAAGTACATGGTGCAAGGACGCGAAGATGTTGTTGGTCTAGATTCATGCGTCATCCTTGCAAAGGAAGTTTGGGAAGCATCAGGCCACGTTGCAACATTCTCTGATCCATTAACAGAGTGCACCGCATGCCATAAGCGTTATCGCGCAGATCATTTAGAAGAAGCGTTCGAAGCAAAACATAAGCGCCTTCCAAATTCATTAGAAGAAGTTAATTGCCCAGCTTGCGGCAATAAGGGACAGTTCACAGTTCCAAAGCAATTCTCTGGTTTATTAAAAACCTATCTTGGACCTGTTGAGGACGAGAGCGGACTTGCATACCTTCGCCCAGAAACAGCGCAAGGTATCTTTATTAATTACGATCAGGTCCAGACAACTGCACGCAAGAAACCGCCATTTGGTATTGGTCAGATTGGTAAATCTTTCCGAAATGAAATTACTCCAGGTAACTTCATTTTCCGTACCCGTGAATTCGAGCAGATGGAAATGGAATTCTTCGTAGTTCCAGGAACAGATGAAGAGTGGCATCAGTACTGGATTGATACTCGTATGGCTTGGTATACCGATCTAGGTATTAACCCTGAGCGTCTACGTATTTACGAACATCCAAAAGAGAAGCTTTCACATTACTCAAAGCGCACGGTTGATATCGAATATAAATTTGAATTTTCTGGCACCGAGTGGGGCGAACTAGAAGGTATCGCTAACCGCACTGATTATGATTTAAAGGCGCACTCTGCAGCTAGCGGTAAAGATCTTTCATTCTTTGATCAAGAGAAAAATGAGCGTTGGACACCGTTTGTTATCGAACCAGCAGCTGGTGTTGATCGTGCAACTCTTACCTTCTTGATGGATGCTTACACAGAAGATGAAGCGCCAAATTCAAAGGGCGAAATGGAAAAACGCGCAGTGATGAAGTTAGATCACCGCTTAGCGCCAATCAAGGTTGCCGTTCTGCCGCTTTCGCGTAACGCTGATTTATCACCAAAGGCTCGCGATTTAGCAGCGCAGTTACGTAAGAACTGGACTGTCGATTTCGATGATGCTGGTGCAATCGGTCGTCGTTACCGCCGTCAAGATGAAGTTGGTACTCCATTCTGTATCACCATTGATTTCGAGTCTTTGGAAGATCACGCTGTAACAATTCGCGAACGCGACACAATGGCACAGACTCGCGTTGCAATTGATCAGGTTGAATCATGGCTCGCTCCGAAGTTACTCGGCTGCTAAATCTTCCATTAAGGGACGGCAACTTTCAGGTAGATCCTGCAGTTGTTTTAGCCCCTATGGCTGGAATTACCAACGCGCCATTTAGACAACTCTGTCGAGAACAAGGCGCAGGTTTATTTGTATCTGAGATGGTTACTGCGCGTGCGCTAATCGAGCGACGCGAAGAGACCTTTAGATTAATTAAGCCAGGTCCAGACGAATGGCCGCGAAGTGTTCAGCTTTACGGAACTGATCCAAATGTAATGCGAGCAGCAGTCGAGATGATTGGTAAAGAAGATTTAGCCGACCATATCGATATGAATTTTGGTTGCCCGGTACCAAAGGTGACACGCAAAGGTGGCGGCGCAGCGCTTCCATTTAAGCGACGTTTATTTTCAAGCATTGTTAATAACGCAGTTGATGCCGCAAAACCATTTGGAATTCCAGTAACTGTGAAGATGCGTATTGGCATCGATAGTGATCACAAAACTTATTTAGAAGCGGCAGATGCTGCAGCTCAAGCGGGTGTTGCTTGGGTTGCACTTCATGCACGTACTGCTGCCCAGATGTATGAAGGTAAAGCAGATTGGACTGCGATTGCAACGCTCAAAGAACATTTACGTCCAACTGGAGTTCCAGTTCTAGGTAACGGAGATATCTGGTCTGGCCAAGATGGTGTGCGTATGGTTGAAGAAACTGGTTGCGACGGAGTTGTTGTCGGTCGTGGTTGCTTGGGTCGACCATGGTTATTTAAGGATTTAGTTAATTCATTTAGCAGTAGCGATGAGCGTTATTTACCAACGTTATTTGAGGTCCGTGAGGTTATGTTCCGCCACGGCGAATTGATTGTTGAGTACTTCGAATCAGAGGAACTTGGTTGTAAAGATTTACGTAAACATATGGCTTGGTACTTGAAAGGCTTCCGCGTTGCTCGCGAACTTCGTAGCCAATTCGGAATGATTAGTACCCTCGCTGAATTCCGCGTTTTATTAGATCAATTAGAGGATCAGCCATATCCACTAGAAGTAGGCGAGAAGCCACGAGGTCGAACCAGCCATGGCCGTCCGCCAACTCTCCCTGATGGTTGGCTAAAGGATCCAGATGAGATGGTTCATGTCGAACTAGAAGATGCATTTAGTGGTGGCTGATGTTTAAATTAATTCGTCGCTTCTTCACTTTAATTTTCTTAATTATCATCGGAATTCCATCATTCTTCTTTGGCCAAGTTTATTACGAAGCACATTTCCCTAAAGTGGTCAGTGCAGATTACGCAGTTGTCATGGGAGCTGCACAATATGACGGCCGACCAAGTGATGCACTTGAAGCTCGATTAGTTGAAGCTAAGCGACTTTACGATGCGGGTTTAATTAAAAAGATTGTCACAGTTGGCGCTGGTGCTCCTGGGGATCGCTATACCGAAGCTCGTGCCGGCCGTATCTGGTTAATTCAAAATGGCGTTGCGCGAAGTAACGCAATTGAAATTGGGCAAGGTCGTGACACCATTCAAAGCGTTAGAGCATTTACTGATTATTTTAAAAAGAACAATATAAATAACATCATCATTGTTACAGATCCTTATCACTGCAAGAGATCTATATTCATCTCTGACGATTTAGGAATCAATGCAACATGTTCGCCAGTTAAAAGCGGCCCTTTCTCTATGAAGAACTCATCGCTTCATTACTTATGGCGCGAAGGGAATGCATATATTGCTTATCGCACCCTAGAAAAGCTTGGAATTCACGTCAGTGACCACTTGGAAAGTACTGGCCTTTCAGCTATCGGGTTAGGCTAACGACTATGTACGAGCTGAGGGATAGCGAGCGATTTATTACGGAACCGGCAAAACGTCCGGGCCGTACTGAATTTATGCGCGATCGCGCCCGCTTGATTCACTCAGCTGCGCTACGTCGCTTAGCTGCAAAGACACAGGTAGCGGTTCCTTGGGAGAATGATTTTCAACGAACTCGTCTTTCGCATTCACTTGAATGTGCTCAGATTGGTCGCGAATTTGGCGCTTCCCTTGGCGCAGATCCAGATCTAATTGATACCGCCTGCCTTGCACACGATTTAGGTCATCCACCATTTGGCCACAATGGCGAAACTGCACTTGCAGAAGTTGCAAAAGATATTGGTGGCTTTGAAGGCAATGCGCAAACATTTCGAATTCTGACTCGCCTTGAAGCGAAGACATATGACGGTGATAGAAGCGTAGGACTTAATTTAACTCGCGCATCTTTAGATGCATGTACAAAATATCCATGGAGCGCCGAAGTAAACCCAAAGAAATTTGGTGTTTATACCGATGACGTTGAAATCTTTAATTGGATGCGCCAAGACGCACCAGAAGGTCGTCGTACATTTGAAGCGCAGATTATGGATTGGTCTGATGATGTTTCTTATTCAGTACATGACTTTGAAGATGCAATTGTGGCAAGTCAGTTAAGCGTTCCTGAAATTGAGAGTGATTTATCGGAAATCCACGCAATTATGGATAAGAGCTACCTTGAAAATAGCAAAGCGGAATGTGAAGCGGCTTTGGAGCGCTTACAGAAACTTTCATGTTGGCCAAAAGATTTTGATGGGATGCACCGCGATTTAGCAAAGCTAAAAGATTCCACTAGCCAATTAATTGGCCGCTTTGTATTTGAATCAGAGAAAGCAACTCGTGAGAAGTACGGCGCAGGAGAGTTGAAGCGTTACGGCGCAGATTTAGTAATTCCACGTGATCAACTTGTAGAAGTAGCGCTGCTAAAAGCGATTAGCGCCTTCTATCTGATTCAAGCTCCTGAAGCCCAAGGTAAATATGCAAAGCAGCGCCAAGTTATCTACGAATTAGTTGAGATGATTCAAGCAGCGGGACCTCAAGTACTGGATACCGTCTTCTTGGATGCCTGGCATGAATCGCCAAATGCACGCCTACGAGTAATCATTGATCAAGTCGCAAGCCTTACCGATCCAGCAGCATATGCACTTCACGCTAGGTTATCTTCATGAGCGGAATGATTCGTAATGAAGACGTGGCATACGTCCGCGAAAATGTCCGCATTGATGAAGTTGTTAATGATTACCTTCCACTTAAGCAAGCTGGTGGAGATCAGAAGAAGGGTTTATGTCCTTTCCACGACGAGAAATCACCTTCCTTCCACGTAACTCTTTCGCGCGGTTATTTCCACTGCTTCGGTTGCGGCAAAGGCGGAGATGTCATCAAGTTCTTGATGGATATCGAACATATTGCTTTCGTTGAAGCAGTTGAAAAGTTAGCTAGCCGCATTGGTTATCAATTAACTTACGAAGGCGGACAACAGAGCGATTACAAACCGGGGCTTAAGAGCCGTTTAATTGCTGCAAATGATGCGGCGCAGAAATTTTATGCAGAACAATTGAATTCTCCTGGCGCACAAGTAGGTCGAGATTTTCTTATGAAGCGCGGTTTCGAACGTGCAGCATGTGAAAGTTTCGGAGTTGGCTATGCACCTGATGAATGGGATGCGCTAACTAAACATCTTCGCGCACTTGGTTATACCGGTGAAGAGCTTGAAATTGCTGGGCTATCTAAAGAGGGCCAGAAGGGAATGATTGATCGTTTCCGCAATCGTTTAGTTTGGCCGATCCGTAATATCACCGGCGATGTTGTTGGTTTTGGTGCCCGCAAATTATCTGAAGAAGATCAAGGTCCTAAGTATTTAAATACCTCAGAAACACCTATCTATAAGAAGAGCCAAGTACTTTATGGATTAGATCGCGCTAAGAAAGAGATCGCAACCAAGCGCCAAGTAGTAGTTGTTGAAGGCTATACCGATGTAATGGCAGCGCATATTGCGGGCGTTACTACTGCAGTTGCTACTTGCGGAACTGCTTTCGGTGACGATCACATCAAGATTCTGCGTAATTTACTCATGGATGATGATGCTTTTCGAGGCGAAGTTATCTTTACCTTTGATGGTGATGCTGCGGGGCAGAAGGCTGCGCTTCGCGCATATGAAGATGATCAGAAGTTTGTTACTCAAACTTTCGTTGCAGTCGAACCAAATGGCATGGATCCATGCGAACTTCGTCAGGCACATGGTGATGCAGCGCTTCGTGATCTGATTGCAAGTCGTATTCCGCTATTTGAATTTGCGATTCGAACTGAACTTAAGAAACATGATTTACAGACCGCCGAAGGTCGCGTCAACGCTCTCGCTGCAGCTGCACCAATGGTGGCAAGTATTAAGAACAAAGCTTTACGTCCAGAGTATGTTAAACAATTGGCTCTCTGGTTGGGTATGGATATCGATCCTGTACTTAGCGCAGTTACTCATATTTCGGGTAGGGGAACGGTTTCAAAAACAGAACCTGTTGTTGGAAATTGGCGACCAGACCCTAAGGAACCAACTCTGATTCTGGAACGCGAAGTATTAAAAGTTAAGTTGCAGATTCCAAATATGGCAACAGGTTGGAATGAATTACCGGCTAATGCTTTTTCACACCCTGCATTTCAGGCGATGCGCGGAGCAATTGAAGCTGGAGCGCAGCTAGATAAAATCGAGAACGAAGATCTTAAATCACTATTTACAGAATTATCTGTCGAACCGGTACGTGCAGATGGCGAGATTTCTGATCGATATGTTGAATCGATTATTGCTCGCCTACACGAGGTCGCGATTTCTCGAACAATTGCAGATGCCAAATCAAAATTGCAGAGAGTTAATCCAAATGATGCAGAGTACGAAGGGCTATTTACCGAATTGGTAACTCTAGAATCTCAGCGCCGAGCCCTCCGCGAAAAGGCCCTTGGTTCCGTCTAAAAACCGCGATTTTTACCTTCGCTGAGCTTGTTGTAGAGTTTGCCCTCGCAGCATTCCCTGATAGCTCAATGGCAGAGCAGCCGGCTGTTAACCGGCAGGTTCTTGGTTCGAGTCCAAGTCAGGGAGCTTTTTTCTTTTAAAAGCCATTACTCTTCATATGTGTCATATCGCCCTAAATCGATCTCAGCATCTTGGCGTGCACAGAGCACCTCAACCAAATTGCTCCGCGCCTGGCTAGGCATAACTTGGATTTACGGCGGCTGGGATAAAGCATCTGATCCATCATTTTTAACTCCAGGCGGAATCAATTTCATCGGTACGCAGATGGCAGGTTTTGCAGAACGTTCACCACTTAGAGATTTACTTCTTGAATCACAAGAACATGCAATCGCACTTGGTTGGTTAACCATCTTCGGTGAATTTGTAGTCGGTTTGGCAACAATCTTCTTTATTGCGCCTCGAATTGCAGCGCTACTTGGATTCGGAATATCAATCGGACTTTGGTTGACGGCAACTTATAACGTCCGACCATATTTTTACGGCAGCGATACTGCGTATGCAGTGATGTGGCTCTGCTACTTTTTAATTTTAAATAACGGAATAAAGGGAACAAGAGGAGCACGGATAGATATGAACCGCAGAAGTGTTTTACGAATCGGAAGTTTATTTGGAATCACCGGCGGTTTTATCGGACTTGGCCAACTCTTTCCACGTAAACAAACGGCCGTAGCTGCATCTTCTGCAAGCGGAAAGAAGATCGTTGCACTTAGCAAGGTACCAGTTGGCGGAAGTTATAAATTTAAGAGCTCTACCGGAACACCAGCGATGCTATTTCGTACCAAAGCGGGGGTCTTTGCCTATTCATTAATCTGTACCCACCAAGGTTGCACCGTTGCATATTCAAGTTCTGCAAAGTCTTTGCAATGCCCATGCCACGGAGCATCGTTCGACCCATTTAACGGGGCAAAAGTGCTGGGCGGGCCAGCGCCAAAGCCGCTTCCTAAGATCTCTGTGAAGATTTCTGGCGCAAATATTATTGAGGCTTAACCAAATTCTCGGGAATTTTTCAGGCAAGAAAGGCATTCTCTTGGCATGAACATTCTAAAAACTACATTTGCAAAAGTTGGCATTGGCTTTGCAGCAGGCGCCATCCTGGTTGGTGGAATTTCGAACGCTGCGACATCAGTTACGCCAGGTTCAAAAGCCTGCGTAACAAATACAAATGCGCTCTATCTAGCAAAAAATGGCGGATGCAGCACAGGTCAGAAGTTAGTTTCAATTAGTGGAGACTCAATCGATGTCTCTGCAATCGCATCAGTTGCTGGACCAAGTGTGGTCTCTATCGAAGAGACTGTTCCAAATGGCACCGGTACCGGTTCTGGCTGGATCTATAAATCAACTAGCACCGCAACATATATCGTTACGAACAATCACGTGGTTCAAGATTTTGCAACCAGCACCGGTGGAAAATTAACTGTTGAGCTAAATAATGGTGATCAGTATTCGGCCTCTATTGTTGGACGAGATAGCAATTACGATTTAGCAGTTATCAAAATTTCGAAAGGCAATCTCCCAGAGTTAACACTCGGAGATTCAACGAAAGTTGTAGTCGGCGATCCAGTGGTAGCAATTGGTTCACCACTTGGACTTTCATCAACCGTAACTAGCGGAATCATCTCTGCGCTTAATCGTCCGGTAACAACTGGATCAACTGGCACAGAGAGTTATGTAAATGCGATTCAGACAGATGCAGCAATAAATCCAGGTAACTCTGGTGGCGCACTTCTTGACGGAAGCGGTCGCATCATCGGTATCAACTCTGCAATTGCATCGCTATCAAGCGGAACATCTGGATCGATTGGTCTTGGTTTCTCAATTCCAATTACTGAAGCAAAGCGCACAATTGATGAGTTAATTGCGACTGGTAAATCAACCCGTCCCGTACTCGGAATCTTCTTCGACACCACATACACAGGTGTTGGCGCAAAGATTGGAAAATTGAGCTCTGGCGAAGGCGCTGAAAAAGCTGGAATTCCAGTTGGCTCAATCATTAAATCAATTGACGGAGTTCGTATCACTGATGAAGTCGCAGCAATTGTGAAGATTCGTTCATATTCACCAGGCACTAAAGTCAGCGTGAATGTCGAATTACCAACCGGTGGCACAAAGACATTTAATGTGACATTGGGTTCAGCACCAAGTAATTAACATCCCTGAAACAGTGCCATAGGTAGAATCTGCCTATGGCACTTTTTCGTTTACATATCACGCTTCCAGATCGTCCAGGCTCGTTAGGTGCTGTTGCATCTGCAATCGGTTTTGCAGGTGGCGATATCCGCGGACTTGTTGTGGTTAAGAGCGAAGAGGGCAAGGGATATGACGACATCACCGTTGCAATCCCAGGAAGCGATCCAACAGATTTAGTTCAAGTA
>CAZMDJ010000045.1:0-9651 GCA_964565165.1 uncultured Actinomycetes bacterium
TTTTCAAATAGGTGTAACGGAAGAATTGGCTCTTTAGCGCGCTTCTCTTGAAGGAAGAAGAGGATGCCAAAGATAATTCCGACCACAAGATAAGTAAGGGTGCGTGGATCGCTCCAACCATTCTCTGGTCCATAAACAGATAGAGTCAGAAGAATTGGCACGACCGAGAGAATTAGAAGTAATGCGCCGAGATAATCGATTGAATGCTCGCGCTTAACTTTTGGAATATGTAGCACCATCGAGGTAACTACAAGTGAAACCAAACCAAATGGAATATTGATGTAGAAAATCCAGCGCCAACCAGTAATTCCAAGGATGTGATGGTGATCAGAGAAGTAGCCTCCGAGTAGCGGGCCTGCAACAGATGAGAGGCCCCAAACCGCACCGAAATAACCTTGATAACGACCGCGTTCGCGAGGTGGAACGATGTCACCAATAATCACGAAGGTAAGCGCCATTAGACCACCAGCGCCTAGGCCTTGTAGAGCGCGAGTTGCAATCAACTGTGTCATATTCTGCGATGCACCAGCAAGGACTGAACCTAATAAGAAGGTAATGGTTGCGAACTGGAAAACTACACGGCGACCATAAAGATCTGAAATCTTTCCGTAAAGCGGAGTAGCCGCAGTTGAAGTTAATAGATAAGCGGTAACAACCCAGGTGTAATGGTTGAGTCCGTTAAATTCTTCAACGATATTTTTTAGCGCTGTTGAAACAATTGTTTGATCAAGCGCGGCTAAGAGCATTCCGGTCATCAATCCAAAGAGGATGACCATGATCTCTTTATGTGTGTGTTCTTTTCGCATTTCCTGAGACATAGGGAAATGCTATCTGCTTAAGCGAAGGGATTGGCCTCGAGAATTGCTACTTGGAAGGTCTTTCCGTTTGGTGCGGTGTAAGCAACGGTATCTCCAACTTTCTTGCCATTAACTGCGCTACCTAATGGAGATTTCTCTGAATAAACATCTAAATCGCCAGATGAAATTTCACGTGATCCAAGTAGGAATTTCATCTCATCGCCAGCAAAATCAACAGTGACAATCATTCCTGGACCAACAACGCCAGCTTCGCCAACAGGAGGAGCGCCAATATGTGCGTGTTCAAGCATATGTTTCAATTGCTTGATTCGAGCTTCGTTCTTTCCTTGCTCTTCACGAGCAGCGTGGTAGCCACCGTTCTCTTTTAAATCTCCTTCAGCGCGAGCTGCTTCAATCTTTTTAACAATCTCTGCGCGCTTTGGGCCTTCGAGTTCGGCAAGTTCAGCCGCTAAGCGATCAGCAGCCTCTTGGGTCAACCATGTCTGTGTCATAAGGAGCAGAAGTTTATATTAACGAGCGGCGTAGCAGCGAACTACAGATGCTGAAACGGAATGCACACGCGTAGGTATTTGAGTTGTTACGCGTAGATGTTTTTCACCCGCAGGGATGCGGTGCACGATTTCGCCGACAATAAATTTATCTAGATCGACTGCAGTCAGTGTGCAATCGATTGCTTGCTTTGGATCGTTTCTTGTAATTTCAAAGGTGATGCCCATGGACTTTTCGTTGACCTCCTTAAATGAAATCAAATTTGCAGTCACAGTTGGATTGGAATGGAAATAGCCGGTCCAAAATAACCAACCAACCAATGCGGCGAAAATTGCATATGGAATAAAGCGGAGTGGGCTGCGCTTGCGACCATATCGGTCGTCCATATCTAGCGGTTCGCTCATAGGAGGTATTCTCTCACTATGAATAAGACAAGCGTGGACGTTGGCGTAGCAGGTTCAATCACAATGATCGTATTAACGGTCGCAGTGGTGGTGCTTTTACGTAGTTTCTATAAGCGCTATACAAATGTTAAGAAAGATAAAGACCAGTAATAATGAAGAAGCTATGGCAGTGGCTGGCAACTGCCCTTTTGGTCTCGATCTTTCTCTCGCTTGCTAATTGGCAATGGAATCGCGCAGATGAATTAAAGAACCCTGCGCAAGTTGATCAAACCATTCTTCCGATTGATTCGGTGATTGCACCAACGGAAACAATTAAAGAGGAGCAAGTCGGTCGCCGAGTCTCGCTAACAGGCCACTATGTAAGTTACTGGTTGGCACCACATCAAGATGGAAACAAAACTTGGGATGTCGGATTATTTAAAACTAATGACAACGCGATGATTTTAATTGCTCGTGGTTTTCATAAAAATGTAATTCCAAATTTAAGCGATACCAAAGTTATTGGTTATTTAGTACCGCAGCAGAGCAGTGATGTTGCTGAGACAAAAGATAATCAGATCGGCCGCGTTGATAGTTCACTATTTGTAACCAAGACTGACTTGCCACTTTATGCGCCATTTGTGCAAGCTATCAGCGAAGAACCTTCATCTGGTTATGAAGCAATCCCTTTTGAAATGGGGAAGAAAGTTCCAGGTTATTACTGGCAACATATTTCTTATGTTGTCATCTGGTTCCTATTTGCGATTACCGCGGTTTTTCTTCTGTTTTATCAGCGAAGATTGGATAAAGTGCAACCATGAAATTTGACCTAATTACGCGCTTCCGAGTTATGGCTATCATCGCCGGAATCATGTCTTTACTGCTCTGGTTTATATACATGCCGGTCAAATACATTCTTAATGACGAGAGCCTTCACCAGGCAACTATCTGGATTCCGATGGTGCACGGATATCTCTATCCAATCTACGTGCTCTTCGCGATTCAGCTATCTGTTGCAAAACGTTGGAAAACGCTCAATATCTTGGGGCTAATCCTGGCCGGAACTCTGCCAGTAGCTTCTATCTGGGCAGAGCGTTATGTCGTTAGAAAGTACGGCAATTAACTCTCTCAAGCGAATTATTAAAGCGCTTCTTTATCCTTGGTATGAGAAGCGTTTATTAAAGAGGCTTGATTTCACTCAGACTCCGCATCACATCGGAATCATCGTTGATGGAAATCGTCGATGGGCAAAAGCAAATACTGTTGAAACCAAGAGCGGCCATCAAGCTGGCGCAAATAAGATCTCTGAATTCTTAAATTGGTGTGAAGATGCGCAGGTCAAAATCGTCACCGTCTGGTTGTTATCTACCGATAACTTCAAACGGAGCCAAGAAGAGCTTGATGAACTATTAAAGATCATTGCAAACGTAGTCGAAGAGCTCTCTGCAACAAAGCGCTGGAATGTACGTGTAGTAGGCGCGTTAGATGTATTGCCAGATTGGATGGCAGAGCAATTTAAGAAGCTGCCAGTCAATGCCGGCGCTTCATTAGATGTAAATGTTGCTATCGGGTATGGCGGCCGCCGCGAAATCGTCGATGCGATTAAGTCTTATCTACATTTCGAAAAAGATAAGGGCGCATCTTTAGAACAAGCTGCAGCAGAGTTAACAGATGAAGTAATTTCAAAGTTTCTCTATACCGCCGGCCAACCTGATCCGGATTTGTTAATTCGTACCTCTGGCGAACAACGCCTCGGCGGATTCTTGCTCTGGCAATCAACGCACTCTGAGTTTTATTTCTGTGAAGCTTATTGGCCAGATTTCCGCCGCGTAGATTTCTTACGCGCACTGCGTGCATACGCTCAACGCCACCGCCGCTTCGGTAAATAGTTAACCAAATCTTTACCCACGCGCTGGGGCGTGTCGTGTCCGAAATGTCTAAAGGTGGGCGTAACTTTTAACTGCTTTCCCCGTGTGGTTTATGTAAAAACTAAAGAATCGAGACGGGCTTGTCTAAAGCTAAAAAACGTTCATATGTATTGGATACCAGCGTTCTTTTGGCAGACCCCCAGGCGTTAAAACGCTTCGCGGAGCATGAAGTAGTAATCCCAATCGCAGTTATTGGAGAGCTCGAAACCAAACGCGATCACCCTGAATTGGGCTTCTTTGCCCGCGGTGCACTTCGCGCACTCGATGAACTTCGCGTTTCAAATGGCCGTTTAGATCAACCAATTCAAATTACCCAAGAGGGCGGCACGTTATCTGTCGAACTTAATCACTCAGATTTAAGTTCGCTTCCTGCAGGTTTTCTTCGCGATGGCACAAACGATTCTCGTATCTTGGCAATTGCAAAGAATTTAATGGCAGATGGAAAAGATGTTGTTCTTGTAACTAAAGATCTGCCACTTCGCGTTAAAGCTTCATCTGTTGGAATTGAAGCAGAGGAGTATCGCGCCGAGTTAGTTATGAACTCTGGTTGGACCGGAATGGTTGAAGAGACAGTTCCGGGAAAAGTTATCGACGAGCTTTATGCCCACGATCGAACCCATCACGAATTTGAAGAGAAGTACCCTGTTCATACCGGAGTTGTTTTGCACTCCGAAAAAGGCAGCGCACTTGCACGTATAACTGCAAATGGCGAACTCCAATTAGTCCGCGGCGATCGCACCGCATTTGGTTTACACGGTCGAAGCGCCGAACAACGCGTTGCACTTGATCTACTTCTAGATCCAGAGATCGGAATTGTTTCAATGGGCGGCCGCGCAGGTACCGGTAAATCAGCGCTTGCTTTAGCTGCTGGACTTGAAGCAGTAATGGAACGTCGCCAACATAAGAAAGTTGTGATCTTCCGTCCGCTCTATCCAGTTGGCGGACAGGAACTCGGATACCTGCCTGGTTCTGAAGGAGAGAAGATGTCTCCTTGGGCTCAGGCGGTCTTTGATACCTTGGGCGCTTTAGTTAGCCAACCAGTTATAGATGAGATCATCGCAAGAGGTTTGATCGAAGTTCTGCCGCTGACCCATATCCGCGGCCGCTCTCTTCACGATGCTTACGTGATCGTCGATGAAGCTCAGTCACTCGAACGAGGCGTTCTCTTAACTGTCCTCTCTCGAATCGGCCAGAACTCCAGAGTCATCCTGACCCACGACGTTGCCCAGCGCGATAACTTGCGCGTTGGCCGCCACGATGGCGTGGTCGCGGTCGTCGAGACCCTTAAGGGCAACCCGCTCTTTGCCCACGTCACGCTGACTCGAAGCGAGCGCTCGCAAATAGCAGCCTTGGTGACGGAGCTTCTCGAAGGCCCCATAACGCTTTAAGGAGGGAGAAAGTGAGCGTAGAAAAAGCTCGCGTCTTTGTTGCGGCCTTTTTCGAAGCTCAGCTTTCGCTCGCTTGGATGTGACGTAACCTCAAAAATCTCACAGTGACATATCGGGGCAATTCGGACATACCCCGTCCTGACCTGCACTTTTATCTCGCCTTCCGACCTGTGGAGAAAGATTTTCCCCAGTTTTGGCAGTTTTAAGTTGGCGAATGTCGGTGCTCATTGAAAGCCTATGGCAGTGCTCGGAACTCCTCTGAGCAATTTAGGTGATGAGAGCAGGTGAGGCCATGAAGATTGATCGCTTCTATCAGACGTTAGTTCGTAGTCGTGGTCGCGCAGCTTGGACCATGGTCGGCGCGATGATCGTGCTTTCGACCGCGACCCCAAGTTCTTACGGTCTTGAATTTCCAATGACCACCCAGCTCTCACTTCCAGATGGCGCATTCCTAGTTGCAAGCCAGGTTCACCAAGAGAACCCAGAGCAGCAGGTAGCGGCGCTCTATGCAAATTTAAATACCAAGAAGTCTGTCTCAGCGATCGACCTTCGCGCAGTCTCTCTGGCTAGCCGTCAGATTGAATTGGCTCGTACCCCAAAGGGTGCGCAGCAAGCTGCCTTTAACATTATTCGCACTGAGTACAAGAGATGGAACAAGTCGCAGGAAGCTTGCCTTGTAAAGCTCTGGACTCGCGAATCGCATTGGAATTACAAGGCGCATAACTATCGCTCAGGTGCACACGGAATTGCTCAGTCTTACCCAGCTATCAAGATGGAATCAGTCGGTCTTGATTGGCGAACAAACCCAGTGACTCAGATTCGTTGGGGACTTAATTACATCGATAAGCGTTACGGCTCTCCATGTAAGGCGCTATACCGCCATAACGCTCGCGGCTCTTACTAAATTAAATCTCTGATTGCTTACGAATAGTTAGAGGCTTTGCGCTTTCAGCAAAGAAATCATTTCCCTTATCGTCTACCACGATAAATGCTGGGAAATCTTCAACTTCAATCTTCCAGACCGCTTCCATTCCAAGTTCTTCAAAATCTAGAACTTCTACCTTCTTAATGCAATCAAGAGCTAAGCGAGCAGCAGGTCCGCCAATTGATCCCAGGTAGAAACCACCATGTTTCTTACATGCATCGGTAACCTGCTTTGAACGATTGCCCTTTGCCAGCATTACGAAAGAGCCGCCATTTTCTTGGAAGTAATCAACATATGAATCCATACGACCTGCAGTGGTTGGTCCAAAGGAACCAGATGCATAACCTTCGGGGGTCTTTGCAGGTCCTGCGTAATAGACCGCGTATTTCTGCATATATTCCGGCATTGGTTTGCCGCTATCGATCAATGATTTGATTTTGGCATGAGCTAAATCGCGGGCTACAACCAGAGTTCCGGTAAGTGATAAACGAGTCTTGACTGGATACTTTGAAAGTTCAGCGCGAATCTCTGACATTGGCTTACTTAGATCAATCTTTACAACGTTATCGTCTAAATGCTCATCGGTTGTCTCAGGTAAGAAGTGCGCTGGTTCGCGTTCGAGATCTTCAATAAAGACGCCCTCTTTAGTGATCTTTGCCTTTGCCTGGCGGTCTGCAGAACATGAGACTGCAATCGCAATCGGAAGAGATGCGCCATGGCGAGGCAAGCGAACTACACGCACATCGTGGCAGAAGTACTTTCCACCGAATTGTGCGCCGATTCCGAGAGCCTGAGTAATCTTTAAAACTTCTGCTTCAACCTCTGGATCACGGAATGCATGCCCTGTTGCGGCATCACCAGTGGTTGGAAGTGAATCTAAATATTTAGTTGATGCAAGCTTTGCTGTCTTTAATGTGTGCTCGGCGCTAGTTCCGCCAACCACGATTGCCAAGTGATACGGAGGGCATGCTGCTGTTCCGAGTGAACGTAACTTCTCTTCAAGCCATGGGTAGAAAGAATCCTTATTTAATACCGCTTTTGTTTCCTGGTAAAGGAATGACTTGTTGGCGCTTCCGCCTCCTTTGGCAATATATAAAAAGTTGTATTCATCTTGATGATCTGAATCGGCATAGATCTCAACCTGTGCAGGCAGGTTATTGCCGGTGTTCTTCTCATCCCACATATTTACTGGAGCCATCTGTGAGTAACGAAGATTTAAATTTGTATATGCGTTGTAAACGCCTTCAGAGATTGATTTCTCATCTTTGCCAGAAGTTAAAACGTACTGGCCCTTCTTGCCCATAACTAACGCAGTACCCGTGTCTTGGCACATTGGCAGAACTCCGCCAGCCGCGATGTTGGCATTCTTTAATAAATCTAAAGCCACGAAGCGATCATTAGGAGATGCTTCAGGGTCTTTCAAAATCTTTGTTAACTGCTCAAGGTGTGCGCTACGTAAATAATGGTTGATATCGTGAATTGCAGTCTCAGTTAACTTTGTGATTGCCTCAGGAGATACTTCAAGAAACTCTAAATCGCCATGCTTAACTACTTTGACGCCCTCGGTTGTAACTAAACGGTATTTAGTCTCATCTTTTCCGATAGGCAGTAAATCAGAGTAATTAAATGGCATCTTTTGAGACCTTCTTCTTGGCTCCGTCTAATAAGTCTTGGCAGATCTTTGCTAACTCTTCGCCGCGTTCCCAGAGCTTTAGGGAATCTTCTAAAGTGGCAGAACCCGCTTCAAGTTGCTCAACGACTTTTGTAAGTTCTTCGCGAGCGGTTTCGTAGCTGACTTTCTCTGCCATGTCTTTAATTTACTCTCTACTCGATGGTTGCCGATAGTTGGTCTTGCGCCAAACGGATGCGAACTGAGTCACCGCTGGTTACATCTTTAGCGTTACGTACCGCTTTTCCGTCGCTTCTTTGGACCACGGCATAGCCGCGTTCGAGAGTTGATTGTGGCGATAGCGAACGGACACGTGCCAATAAATGCTGCAAATCTTCTTCAGCTAATTTCAAGCGATGTACAAATGCAATTCGACGGTCAAAGAGCGATTTGATGCGATCAGTTTCGCGATCTAAACGCGCTGTCAAAGTGCGCTCTGCGCGGTTACGTAACCCATCAATAAATAGGAGCTCTTCATTTAAATCTGGCACAACTTTCTTGCCCGCATCAGTTGGGGTAGATGCACGGTAATCCGCAACCAAATCAAGAAGCGGTGAATCTTTCTCATGGCCGATAGCGCTAACTATTGGTGTTATACATGAAGCTGCTAAACGAACTAAACCTTCATCGCTAAATGGCAAAAGATCTTCAAATGATCCGCCACCGCGAGTAATGATGATGACATCAACTTCTGGATCTGCCTCAAGTTCTTTAAGCGCTTTGCTTACTTGAATCACTGCATCTGCGCCTTGTACTTGAACTTCGCGAGTCTCAAATTGCACAGACGGCCAGCGACGCTTTGCATTCTCTAGAACATCCTTTTCGGCATCTGAATTACGTCCGCAGATTAAGCCAACTTTCTTAGGCAACAACGGCAATTTAACTTTGCGAGATGCATCAAATAAACCTTCTGCCGCAAGTAAATTTTTGAGCATCTCAAGGCGTGCTAGAAGTTCGCCGACGCCTACCTCTTTGATTTCGCGAACCCAGAATGAAACCGAACCATTTTTTGTATACCAAGATGGTTTTGCATAAATCTTGATACGCGCATTTTCGCCAACTTTATTCTTTGAGAAAACTCCAGATGGGCAAGCAAGTGAGATGCTCATATCAACGCTGGAATCTCGTAGGACCATATATGTGAAATCTTTACGAGAATTAATCTGCGAAAGTTCGCCCTCGATCCAGATTGGCCCTAAAGCATCTATATATTCTTTGATTAACTCAGAGATAACGCGTACCGGTGCAGGCGTCTCCTCTGAATTTTCAAGCATGACCCTGAGCCTAATACACTGCTCCCACATGAATAAGGATAAGAAGGTACTTCTAGCAGCGCCCCGTGGATATTGCGCCGGTGTTGATCGCGCAGTTGTTACCGTCCAGAAGGCGCTCGAAGTTTATGGCGCACCGGTCTATGTCCGTAAGCAGATTGTCCATAACAAGTACGTAGTCGAATCACTTGAAAAACATGGCGCGATTTTCGTAGAAGAAGTTAATGAAGTTCCAGAAGGTGCGACCGTAGTATTTAGCGCACATGGAGTTTCACCTCAAGTCCATGCGGATTCAGCGGCGCGCCATTTAAAGACTATTGATGCAACATGTCCACTAGTTACAAAGGTTCATAACGAAGTTAGACGTTATGCAAATGAAGATTTAGAGATCATCATGATTGGCCACGATGGTCATGAAGAAGTTGAAGGCACCGCCGGAGAAGCGCCAGGTCGCGTAACAGTAATTGAAGGCGTCGATATGGCGCGCATTGTGCAGCCAAAGAGCGGCAAGAAACTTGCTTGGTTATCTCAAACAACTCTATCTGTCGATGAAACCATGGATACCGTTGCAGAGTTAAAGAAGCGCTTCCCTGAAATAATCGATCCGCCTTCAGATGACATCTGTTATGCAACTCAAAATCGCCAAGAAGCGATGAAGCAGATTGCTCCGCAATGCGATTTGGTTTTAGTGGTCGGCTCAACAAACTCATCTAACTCAGTTCGTTTAGTTGAAGTCGCAAAGGAATATGGCGCAAAGAACGCTTACTTAATTGATTATGC
>CAZMDJ010000046.1:0-9206 GCA_964565165.1 uncultured Actinomycetes bacterium
CATACATAAAAAATACTTTTTAAATCAGACAAACGAAATAGGGATATCCCCAGTCTGGATACCTACTGTGTCCAATATTTCTTTATCAGACCTTTTATTTTTCCTCGGCCATTAGAGTAAAAATTAAGTTCATAATATGGATAGGAATGCACACTAAATCCAAAAGAAGTTCTTTGGTTAATTCCAGGCAACGGGAAGTTCTTAATTACATCAACTTCTGATTGAGCCAAGAACTTTATTAAACGTTCTCGATTCAAAAAGTAATTTGGGGCGAACCACATTCTTCTAACATCCGAATAGACATGCTCAGTTTCCATTTCGCGGGCCGCATAACAGAGCCTGCCAAGCTTTAATGTATATTCAATTTCACCGTTTGCAGCTTTTGAAGTGGAGCGTCCATTCTTACGCAACTCATCCAAAATGATGTTGTATTTATTGAGATTAGCTGTTTGTAGATGCAAATAAAGATTGCGCAAGTCATCCTCAACTAGGTATTCACCTAGAGTCAGAATCTCTTCAAAGTCTTCCACGGGTCTATTCTGCATTAATTACGCAATCCACGTAAGTAGATTTTTCCGATTTCCCGGTTACCTTTTTAGTTTTACCGTTTGCCAATTTAACCTCACCCGAAGCAACTCCAAAATATTTGATCGGGTGATGGCCAACGCAAGCACTCTTAAAATTATAGAAGTATGCAATCTTGGGATTCTTAACATCTGCATAAACTTTTTCTTTAGGAATTTCCAAAAGTGCTCTAGTTGTACCGCTTTTAATCTCATATATGGTCATCGAAACCTCAGAGTATTTCTGATTTCGTGTGCATTCTGTGCGAGCATTTATCTTTAAGTGATCTCCCATATTGTTGTTACGCGTGTATTTAGATTTGTGGGCATAGTCCACAAATAATTCACAATTACCGTTCCTGGCCTGCTTCAGACCAGTCACGAATCCGTTAAGGGCAACAAGTATCGCTAACGTGCCGGCCGAAATTTGAGTTTTAGTAGAACGCTTCATAAGAGAAGCGTTTCAAAAGGTGCAGACAATCGGTATCGGGTTATCCCCAGATGCCAAGAACTTGAAATGCGCAACGAGCTGTCGGTGCTTTGAAATAAAGTTCAAACATGATTCAAGGAAGATTTAACAAGGGCTATGCCTTTATGAAGCCAGTACGGTTCTCACTTCCATTTAGGTACATAAAAATCATCTCATTCGCAATGATGTTTCTTTCAGTACCTAAAAACCTTCTTTTTGGTCGCTTCCTACATTCAAATTTCCGAATTCATATTCTCGACATGTTCATCAAGACAACAGAAATCGATCCTTTCGATGACACCAAGAATCGATACACAGTTGTTCAATATAAATATGATGAAAAGCGAAAACAGATTGTGCCCACACGGATCAGCGCTTCAACGACTCTGAAAGGTGCTCAGCAACTCGCTAAATCCCATAGAGAAGTTTCAGGTTTACCGATTCTCGACTACAAAGAAATGCATAAGGAATACATTGTCATCCGCTATTACAGCGCCAACGAAGATTTAGAGCGCTCTGTGATGAGACACCATTTCAGGTAATTTCACGATAGCTCGGGGTATGGCGGAGGATGAGGGATTTATCCGCTCCATCCCGGGTAATTCCCCGTTTTTTAGGTAAACGGGTCATAAATGAGAACTTAGCATTTAGGCACCCAAAAAGCAGCGTCAAATTTCTATTTCCTTTTATATCCAGGTGGACATTTAGGGTTAACAGCAGAGACCTTTTTAATTAATTTGCCTTTCACACACGTAATCGTTATTTTTTTCGGGATTGAGGAAACTGAAGGTTTTGGTGTTGGTTTTGGCGAAGCAGTTGCACTTCCCCCACTAGGTTTATTGATTGAATAGTCAGGTGGACATTTAGCATTTGTGCCAGTAATTATCATTACCTGTATTGCATCTTTCAATTTCGGATCTGCATAACATGTTATGGAATTGCCGTTCGAAGCAGCGCCTTGTTGCGATGAACTTTTGCCATCGAATGGCCCATAAGGATTTTCTGAATAATCTTTAGGGCACACTGGATCGTCTGCTGCGATTTCGATAGTTGCAGCGATTGAGGTGATGGCGGGATTTCGATAACACTTAATTTTCTTCAATTTGGTTTGATTTGAATAATCAATAGCCCCAGGAACTCCAACGTGAATCGTAGACCCCTCAGCTGGAGTATGCCGACCAAAGTAAAGGAACTGGTTCCCATTTTTCGTTTTCAAGTAACTGACTTCATTTCCAAGAATTCCTGTTGTATGGGAAGATGTAAAAGTTAATCCATCTTGAGAGTCTGCAATGTATATTTCCGATTCCAAACCAGGAGATATTGAATCAAAGGCAATAGATACGGAAGCGCCAGATACGCTTATTAAGGTTGGATGATCAGCATCTTTACCAAAAAAACTGTCTGGTCCAATTCGTCGACCTGATTCTGGCGTCCAATTAATTAAATCAGAAGATGTTGCACTAAAAATCGCTCGGTAAGCACCTGGCATACTCGCACCATTGATTATTGGCCCACCGGGCACTTGCTGCCTGCAGTACATCCTGTATTTATTACCTTCTATTGGAACGATCGCAGTGCAAACTGGAAAAAATCCTGAACCTACAATGGGGTTAACAAAAGTGTTAACAGCGATTCTCTCTCCAGATTCGGCCGTAAAATTTAATCCATCGCTACTAAATGCGCTTTTAATACCCATTGCTGTGTAGTACATACGGTAACCACCTGTTGGTAACGCATACACAAATGGAGAACCAGCGCTTTCCATTCTTATTCCCGGTTCAACTTTAAAATTTATTCCATCGCTGGAAATTGCACTTGCAACTCTTCCAGCCTTGCTTGGGTCATCCATCCATCCAAAATAGAGGCGAATTCTGCCGTCAGGTAATTCGATAGAAGTAACATCTGCAGTTCCGTAATTATCTCCAGCTGGTTGTGAAACATCGCTAGGACCGAGAATTCGACCCTTACTAGCAAAGTTGAGATCATTTGCGTGTGCAAAAGGAAGGAACTGCGAACACAAGATAATTGAAAAAGTCATTGCCAAAAATGGACGCTTCATAAGATGGCCTTTGATTAACGGGATAAAAAATTACCGCTCTATATTCCGGCAGTCATTAGGAGGCTATAAGGGGAAACACTCAATTGCGGAGGATGTCCAAAGGCAATGACTCCATGTATGCGTGATCAGTTCCAGCAAAACCAAGAAAGAGAGCGGAGGATGAGGGATTTGAACCCTCGATAGGTTTCCCTATACACGCTTTCCAAGCGTGCGCACTCGGCCGCTATGCGAATCCTCCAGCGTCGAATAATCGACAAGGTGAATGTTATCGGCGCACAAACTATGATTCCGACCAGATCCTCCGCGCGACGACATCGCGCTGAACTCCCCCAGGGCAGGAATGCAGCAAGGGTAGGTGTGCTCTGGCGGGTGTGCGGAGGGTCCTTTACATAAAAACGACTTATGTGAAGACAAGTAGGTAACTCGAATAGTTTGAGATGAGATGAGGATTTAAATGTCACTTGCCCTTTATCGCAAGTACCGCCCATCTACATTCTCAGAGGTTGTCGGCCAAGAACAAGTAACCGAACCGCTAATGAATGCGCTAACAAATGATCGCATTCATCATGCATATTTATTTTCAGGTCCACGTGGTTGCGGAAAGACATCCAGCGCTCGCATTATGGCGCGCAGTCTTAACTGCGAAAAAGGTCCAACTCCGAATCCATGCGGCGAATGCCAATCATGTAAAGATTTAGTAGCGAACGGACCAGGTTCATTAGATGTTATCGAACTAGATGCAGCTACACATGGTTTAGTTGATGATGCGCGCGATTTACGCGATAAAGCATTCTTCGCACCAGTTAATTCAAAGTACAAGATTTATATTATTGACGAAGCGCATCAGCTCGGACCAGGTGCTGCAAATGCGTTACTTAAAGTTGTAGAAGAACCACCTCCGCACGTAATTTTTATATTTGCAACAACCGAACCAGATAAGTTAATTGCAACTATCCGCTCGCGTACACATCACTATCCATTCCGTTTAGTTCCTCCTGGAGTATTAGGCGAGTTATTAGAAAAGATTTGTAAAGCAGAAGGTGTAAAAGTTGCTAAAGGGGTAATCCCATTAGTAGTTCGTTCATCTGGCGGATCTGTTCGTGATGCGCAATCTGTATTGGGACAACTACTTGCAGGCGCAGGTAAAGATGGCGTTACTTATGAAATTGCGGTGCAGCTTCTTGGCTATACAGATGGCGCATTACTGGATGATGCAATTGATGCGCTCGCAGCTCGTGATGGCGCAACGCTATTTACGACGATAGACCGAGTGATTGAAAGCGGACATGATCCACGTCGATTCGCAACTGATTTATTAGAACGCTTACGCGATTTAATGATTGTTGATGCGCTAGGAGAAACCAACCCAGCTGCAATCTTGCGCGAAATTCCTGATGATCAATTAGAACGTATGCGCACTCAAGCAAAACATATTGGTAGCGCAGGGTTATCTCGCTCTGCAGATATCGCTGCAGAAGGTTTAACTCAGATGCGCGGCGCGACTGCACCACGATTGATGCTGGAATTGATTGTGGCGCGCATGCTTTTGCCTATAGGCGACGGATCCGAATCAGGAATGCTTGCACGTATAGAGCGACTAGAACGCGCGGAGTCAATTTCCGTTCCTGTCCCAGCTAAGAAGCAAGCAGCACCAATGGCAGAGGTTCCGCAGAAAGTTGCGAACGAGAGCAAGCCGTCGGTTGAAACGCAAAATAAAGAAGAACCAAAAAAGAGCGCTCCTGTTGCAGCGACGCATACTTTCGATATTGCGGGGCTGCGTCGACTATGGCCAGATGTGATTGAAGATGTAAAGAAGAAGCGTCGTTTAACTTGGTCGCTACTTAGTTCAAGTGCGCAAATCATTGCGGTCGATGAGAAGATGATTACGATCGGAATTGTTAATGCCGGTGCGCGGGATTCATTTACAAGGTCTAACTCAGATGAAATCTTGCGCCAAGCATTTATAGATGTAGTCGGAATAGATCGAAAAATTGAAGCGATTGTTGATCCATCAGTTGATGGCACGCCGCAATCAAAAGCGGCGCCAACAAAAGGTGAATCGCTAGATGATGCACCTGCGCCATCTGGATTATCACTTCTTGCATCAGAACTTGGTGCAGAGGTGATCAAAGTGGAAGAGCACGAATAATGTACGAAGGCGCGATACAAGATTTAATTGATGCGCTCGGTCGCTTACCTGGCATTGGTCCAAAGAGCGCACAGCGAATCGCATTCCATATTCTGCAGACAGAATCAGAAGTTGCAGTTGCGTTAGTAGAAGCAATTCGCACAGTTCGCGAGCGCGTTAAGTTCTGCGAAGAGTGCGGCAATGTCTCTGAAGACGTTAAGTGCAAAATCTGCATGGATCCACGTCGCGATGCTTCACATATCTGCGTTGTTGAAGAATCAAAAGATGTAAATGCCATCGAACGTACTCGCGAATTCCGCGGGAAGTATCACGTACTAGGTGGAGCGATCTCTCCGATTGATGGCATTGGCCCAGAACAACTTCGCGTCCGCGAATTAATGGCGCGACTTTCTGATTCAAATATCCAAGAGGTAATCCTGGCGACCGATCCAAACCTTGAAGGCGAAGCGACCGCTACCTATCTAGCTCGCATGATTAAACCGATGGGGATCAAAGTCAGTCGCTTGGCATCGGGCCTACCTGTTGGCGGCGATCTTGAGTATGCAGATGAGGTAACTCTGGGCCGCGCATTCGAGGGACGTAGAAACATCGATTAATCTCAAAATCTGATACAGCGCACTGTTTCAATATTTGAGATTTTCCCTCACTGAGGTGGCCAGCCTTTTCTAGAGCGTGGAAACTTACGCCATGGGTTTAATTGTTCAGAAATATGGTGGTTCATCGGTCGCTGACGCCGAATCCATGAAGCGCGTCGCCAGCCGCATCGTCGCCACCAAGAAGGTGGGCAATCAGGTCGTCGTTGTCGTATCTGCAATGGGCGATACCACCGATGAACTTATCGATTTAGCCAATCAGATCACGCCAATTCCAGAAGGTCGTGAATTGGATATGTTGCTAACTGCCGGTGAGCGAATTTCAATGGCGCTTCTTGCAATGGCGATTAAGAATCTTGGCCACGAAGCTTTGTCATTTACAGGTTCGCAGGCAGGCGTGATTACAACTAGTGCACATGGTCGCGCTCGCATCATTGACGTAACGCCTTCACGTATTCGAGAAGCGCTAGATGAAGGCGCAATCGCAATTGTTGCTGGTTTCCAAGGAATTAGCCAAGATACAAAAGATGTAACAACACTAGGCCGTGGTGGTTCAGATACAACTGCAGTTGCACTTGCAGCAGCACTTGAAGCAGATGTCTGCGAAATTTACACAGATGTTGATGGCGTCTTCTCTGCAGATCCACGTGTTGTACCTGCAGCTCGCAAATTAAAGTCAGTTACTTATGAAGAGATGTTAGAACTTGCAGCAGCTGGTGCAAAAGTTCTTCACTTACGTTGCGTTGAATATGCGCGACGATATGACTTACCAATTCACGTACGATCAAGTTTTTCAAATCATGAAGGAACCTGGGTAGTTAAGGACCGCCCTGAAGGAGAAGACATGGAGCAAGCAATCATCTCTGGCATCGCACACGATAAGAGCGAAGCGAAGATTACGGTAGTTGGAGTACCAGATCGCACTGGTGTTGCAGCGCGAATCTTCCAAGCAGTTGCAGATGCTGATATCAACATCGACATGATTGTGCAGAACGTATCTGCTGCCGCAACAGGTCTTACCGATATTTCATTTACATTGCCAAAGACTGAAGGTCAGAACGCAACAAGTATTTTGCAGAAGTTACAAGGCGAAATTGGATTCCAATCAATTCAATACGACGATCAGATCGGTAAATTGTCATTAATTGGCGCTGGTATGCGCTCACATCCTGGCGTTACCGCAGCGTTCTTTGCAGCAATGTCAGAGGCGGGCGTGAATATTGAAATGATTTCAACCTCTGAAATTCGAATTTCAATTATCTGCCGCGCAACTGATCTTGATAATGCAGTTCGCGCAGCACATACCGCTTTTGAATTAGATGCAGATGGCGAAGCAGTTGTTTACGGAGGAACAGGTCGATGAGCAAATTACCTTCACTTGCAGTTGTTGGTGCAACGGGTGCAGTCGGCACCGTAATGCTAGATATTCTTACTAAGCGTCCAAATGTTTACGGTGAAATTCGTTTAATTGCATCTGCTCGCTCAGCCGGTAAGAAATTAATGTGTCGCGGCGAAGAGCTAACAGTTGTTGCGCTTTCACCAGAAGCTTTTGATGGCATCGACATTGCAATGTTCGATGTTCCAGATGAGATCTCCGCAGAATGGGGACCAATTGCCGCATCACGCGGCGCAGTCGTAGTTGATAACTCTGGTGCATTCCGTATGGATACAGATGTTCCACTTGTAGTTCCAGAGGTTAATCCACTTGATGCACAGAAGCGCCCTCGCGGAATCATCTCTAACCCAAATTGCACAACGCTTTCAATGATCGTGGCAATGGGTGCGTTAAATAAAAAATTCGGTTTGAAAGAACTCGTAGTCTCTTCTTACCAAGCAGCGTCAGGTGCTGGCCAAGCCGGTATTGATACTCTGCAGGCGCAGATTTCTGCTGTAGCAGGTAAAGGTCTTGGCGATGTTGCAGGCGATGTGCGTAGTGCAATTTCAGATTTAGGTCCATTCCCGGCACCGCTAGCGTTAAATGTTGTCCCTTGGGCAGGTTCGTTAAAGGAAGAGGGCTATACATCTGAAGAACTTAAAGTTCGTAATGAATCTCGAAAGATTCTTGGAATGCCAAACTTAAAAGTTTCCGCAACTTGTGTTCGCGTACCAGTAATCACAACTCACTCGTTAACTGTTCATGCAACTTTTGAAAAGGAAGTTTCACGTCAGGCAGCCCAAGATGTTCTAAAGAACGCAGCGGGCGTTGAACTTCTAGATGATCCAGAAAATAAGAAGTTTCCAACACCTGCAGATGTGGTTGGAACAGACCCAACTTGGGTAGGTCGCGTTCGCCAATCTATCGACGATAAGCACTCTATTGACCTATTCCTTTGCGGCGATAACCTACGTAAGGGCGCTGCGCTAAATACCGCACAGATTGCCGAACTAGTAGCTAAGGAATTCACTAAGTGAGCGCACTAAAAGATAAGTTGCAGAACGATCTTAATGCGGCAATTAAGTCACGTAACACTGTAGTTGCAGAGACCATCCGCATGGTTCTATCAGCAATTACTAACGAAGAGGTTGCAGGCAAAGAGAAGCGCGAACTATCTGATGCAGAGGTAATCACAGTATTAACTCGCGAAGCCAAAAAGCGCCGTGAAGCTGCTGAGGCTTTCGAAAATGGAGGACGTCCTGATCGCGCAGCGGCAGAACGAGCAGAGGGCGAAGTTATTGCTGGATATCTTCCAGAACAGCTATCTGAAGATGACATCAAGAAGTTGATTGCAGAAACTATCGCTGCAGTTGGAGCAGCAGGTCCTGCAGATATGGGCAAAGTAATGGGCGGGCTTAAAGCAAAAGTAGCTGGCAAAGCAGATGGAGCGCTTGTTTCATCATTAGTAAAGGAAGCGTTAAATAAATGACCAAATGGGAGTACGTAACAATTCCGTTGCTTACACATGCAACAAAACAGATTCTTGATACTTGGGGTTCTGAAGGATGGGAACTTGTACAAGTAGTTCCAGCGCCAGGTGGCGGAGATTCATTGGTGGCTTACATGAAGAGAGCGATTGCATAATGACCGATGTACGTGCCAAGTTAGCGGAGAAGGGTTTGACTCTTCCGGTAGCTGCAAAGCCAGTAGCTGCATATGTTCCTGCAGTTAAAACCGGCAAGATAGTTTTTACAGCAGGTCAACTTCCATTAGTAAATGGTGAGATGGCAAAGACCGGAAAAGTCGGTGCAGATGTAACTGTCGAAGAAGCGAAACATTTAGCGGAAATTTGCGCGCTTAATGCACTTGCTGCAGTTGAATTAGTTGCACCGGTCGATTCGATTGTTCAAGTTGTTCGTATTGTTTGTTACGTTAACGGTGCGCCAGGATTTGTTTCTCAACCACAAGTTGCAAATGGCGCATCAGAGCTATTTATGC
>CAZMDJ010000047.1:0-9117 GCA_964565165.1 uncultured Actinomycetes bacterium
CTCATGACCTATTTGAGGGTCTTTTTTATCCAAGCCGAATCAGGGAAATGCCCTGGATCGACTTTCGAAAGGAAAACAATGTCAAAGACATTCAAGCGCGTTGCGCTTGTTGCAGTGACAGCTCTAGTAGCAGGTTCATTCTCTGCTGTTTCAGCTTCAGCTGCACCATCAGCTGCGTACACAACAATGTACGACACAACAAATGGTTACCAGGTTGTTGGCGGTCTTGCTACCGTAACAATCACAACCGATACAAGCACTGTAGCTTCAGTGGTTCTATCTGGCGCTGGTTCAGTAGTTTCAGCAACAGCTGGCACAAATACCACATTAGGTGGCACACCTTCAACCGGTAGCTACTCAGTTACAACATCTAGCTCAGGTGCAGGTACTTCAACAGTAGTTCTTACAAGCGCTGCAACAGGTACCTCAACACTAACAATTACACCTTACAACTCAAACGGAACCGTAGGAACCGCAGTTACTAAGGCAGTTACATGGGTAGCATCAACAACTATTGCACCATCAGTTACTAACTCAACCTCATTTATCGGTTCAGGCACAACAGCGGCATCAGCTGACGTTGCAGTAACTGCTGACAAGGCAGCTGGTACTCAAGTAGCAAACGTTGCAATTGTGATTAAGGATGCAAACGCAAACGCACTAAATGGTCAAACACTTTCTGCAACCATTTCTGGTCCTGGATTAATTGCATTCAATCAATCATCAGCTACTCAGGCGGGAACTGCACGCGCAGCATCTCTAACTCTGACATCATCACAAAACTCTGCATACCTCGGTATCTCTTCAGACGGAACCGCTGGAGTTTCAACAATTACTATCTCAGCTGGTACAACAGTTATTGCAACTGAAACTGTTACATTTACAGGCGCAGCTGCGAAATACGTTGCAGCAAATACCGCAACTGTTTATGAAATCAACGGTTCAGGTCCAAACACACCAGCAACACAAACTGTGAAAGTTACTGTTACAGATGCAGCTGGAAACAACGTAGTAAACGGAACAACTGTTTATGCAACTTCAGCTGACACAACAATTGCTGCTGTCACAGCTTCTGCAACAACAACCTCTGGCGTAGCTACTTTCACTATTACTGGTGCTAAAGCTGGTTCTGTTGTAATCACATTTGGAAACGCAGCATCGTCACCAACAGTTTCTACAACTTCAACTGTTGTAGTTGGTTCAGCTACTGTTGCTAAGGTTTCAATCTCGCTAGATGACACTTCGTATGTTCCTGGCCAGGCTGCAACATTCACAATTTCAGCTGTGGACGCTTCAGGCAACGCAGTAGCAGACGGTAACTACACACTACTTTCAAAGGCTGCTGTATCTTCACTTGCACTTGCTGCAGGAACACTTCCTTCAACAACTGCAAACAGCATCACACTTGCTGGCGGTAAGGCAACTTACGCAGTGAACATGCCATTAGCTTCTGGAACAGTAACTATCTCAGCTACAGATTCTCTAACAGCAGCTAACGCACTTTCTGTGTCAGCAACAATTTCTGGTCCAGCAGATGCAGCAATCGATGCAGCTAACGAAGCAACAGATGCAGCTAACGCAGCAACAGATGCAGCTAACGCAGCAGCAGAAGCAGCAGATGCTGCAACTGCAGCAGCTCAGGATGCACAGGCAGCTGTAGCAGCACTTGCAACTCAGGTTGCTTCACTGATCGCAGGTATCAAGGCTCAGATCACAACTCTGACAAACCTTGTTATCAAGATCCAGAAGAAGGTAAAGGCTTAATCGCCTAATCCTTTCTAAAGGTTAAATAGAGAGCGCCCTTGGTTAAGAAATTAACTAAGGGCGCTTTTCTAAACCAAAAGTTTATAAATGTGACAAAACATGTGTCACATTAAATTCAATTTTGAAAATTAAATAAAAAAGTTCAGAAACAAAACAATCATCGCTAGTCAGGGGCAATCTGGCTAGCGATGACCTGAACTAATTGTGCTGATTGAACAAAATTAAACTGTTTGTTTCAGTGTGATAGAACAGTCAAAAAATCACTACCCCCCCCCTTTGTGACTGGTCATAACAAACGAAATTTCGTGTATGTTCTCCCACGCGAAAACAACAGTTTCCA
This sequence comes from uncultured Actinomycetes bacterium, assembly GCA_964565165.1. Lineage (GTDB taxonomy): Bacteria > Actinomycetota > Actinomycetes > Nanopelagicales > Nanopelagicaceae > ZLKRG08. Next base: position 2,105 of record CAZMDJ010000047.1, read on the forward strand.
AATTGCCCTTGGAGAAAAAATGAAACTAGATGTATTCGCAGACCTAGTGTTTGACGAGCTTCCTCTTCGCCAAAAGACGGTTGTTAACTACAAGTCTGCGTATCGGAATCACTTACAGATTCCCATTGGCAGCCTTGACCTATCAGAAATCAAGCGACAAGACATACAGCGCATCATCCGTCCGATGCCACCGCAAATTGGTGCAACTACTTTGGCTGTTATGAAAACTATTTATCGCGAAGCTATCGAACGTGAATTAGTTGAAGCATCTCCTGTTCATGGAATCAAAACACCTAAAGCAATGGTGGAACCTCGTAACTTCTTAACTTATGAAGAGGTCTGCGATCGCGATTGGGGCAAGTACCGAGTCTGGATTCATTTCCTTGCGCTACATGGACTGCGTTGGGGCGAAGCGGTTGCGCTAACGGAACAAGATGTTAGAAATGGCCGCGTATATATAAATAAATCAATGCATGGCCCAACTAAATCCCGTGCCGGCATCAGAACAGTGCCTTTAGTAAGCGAATTTAGGCCTTTTCCGGCCACTCCGAAGGGGGTGCGCCGTAAGTGCCACGAACATGAAATCACCATCCACTCGCTTCGCCATACATATGCGTACTTGTTAAAACAACAAGACGTTCACGTAACAACAGCGCAGAAGTTACTAGGACATGCAGATCCAAGAGTTACATTAGGTATCTATACCCAGTTCCGCGATGAAGAGATCGATCAGACTGGCAATATTCTGACGATGTATAAGAAATCACTTATGGATGCAGCGATTCCAAAGACTGCAATCCAGATGGCAATTTAATTCGCGGCGCGAATCTCTCCGATAACTTTTCCGCCACCTAAAACTTCTGGATGTTTTACTTCAAATTGTGCACCTAATTTTGCAAATGCATCTTGCAAGATAACTTGATGTGCACGTTCTGATCCGTCGGATACTTTAAATACAACTGTTCGCCCATCAGGTAAAAATGCTGCCTGCACACCTTCTGCACCAACTTTTAAAAATAAACCTGGGACAGATTTCATCAATTCGGTATCAGTGCGACCGATGCCTGCAACCATCTCGGGATTTGCGAGACATGCAGAGATTATTTTCTTATGTACCGGATCGCTAGATGTAGCTAAGTTATAAAAAGCTTTTGCTAATCCATTCATCGTCATCAAAAATAGCGGTGCACCACAACCATCGGTAGAAACTTTTGCCATCTTCTCTTCGGCAAGAGTTTCCATTTCAACTTTGATTGCTTGCTGTAGTGGATGTTCTGGGTTTAAATAATTTTCGATTGGCCAACCATTAACGACGCAGGTGGCGAGCATTCCCGCATGTTTTCCGCTGCAATTCATAGCTAATCGAGTCGGTTCTTTATCGCCCCACTCTTTACGTTCTGCAATTCCTAGCGGCCGATCAACCACACACTGCAGCGCTGTTTCGTCTAACCCTGCTCCGGCGAGGATTTCGAGCGCCCCCTGTTGATGCGCTTTTGAACCAGAGTGGCTAGCGCAGATAAGAGCAATATTCCGTAGCGACGAATCAAAACCGTGCCTAACCATCGCGCTACCTTGAATCGACTTAATCGCCGAACGAGGGTAAATAAGAGCATTTGGATCTCCTTTGATTAAAGCAGGCGCACCGGTTGCATCGAGTGCAATTAAATGGCCAAAGTGTTTAGATTCAACAACGCCGTCGCGAACATATTCGGCTAAAACAGATTCAAACATTTTATTTATAACTATTGCGGCATTCGAGCAAGCGTTGCCCAGAGGTGTGGTTGCAAATCTTTAGTTGGTGTCTGCATGTCGTATGCACAGAATAATTCGCCTTCGACTAATCCATAAAGACGATGTCCACCAGAGACTGGTTTTGCGGTAACACCGTTGATAACGCCATCTAGTTCTAATTGAATTCGTGGACCATCAACTAATCCCACCCATGATTCAGAGTGGCCATTTGAATGCGAAAGCATCACATCAAGAATTTTGCCATCGCGAATATTCCAGAATCCTGTTTCAGAGTTTGCTTGTTTAATGATCTCGTTATTCTCATCAATGATCCAAGAACGCGAGTAGTAAGTTAAAAATCCGCGGCCATCGTGATTGAAAGTTACCTCTTGTGCGAATTGAAATGGTGCAATGTCTTTAAATTCTCCGTGACCTTTGCCAGACCAGGTACCAATCAACCAAGCAAGTGGATATAAAGGTTCTGGAAGATTTTCAGGGATTGTGAAAGCCATTTATTTAATTCTCCGCAAAGGTCGTTGTTTCGGTTTTACTAAAACTCCGTATGCAATAAGAGCGATACCGACAAGTACAGACACCAATCCCAGCAAGATCGAAGTTAGATATTCCACCTGCAGAGTTTAATTGTTTAGTTGAATTTCGCTGCTATTCCGTTAACGGTTAAAGGAGTTCCTGCCTCAACGGTACGCTTTACAACTGCCAAAGCGATATTGCCCAATTCATGGTGGCGTGAAACAGTGCCAATAAAGCCCACTTTTATGCCATCACGTTCGACATCTGCACCAACTGCAGGCAGATCAACTTCAGAGCCATCTAAATGAAGCAGCACCAGCTTTCGCGGTGGTTGGCCCAAGTTATGCACCTTTGCCACCGTCTCTTGGCCGCGATAGCAACCTTTATTCATGTGGACTGCTTTATTTAAAACGCCAATCTCATTTGGAATTGATTTGTGATCAGTTTCAAGTCCAAGACGTGGTCGCATCGCAGCAACACGTTCTGCCTCGAGTGCCCAAACACCAACTTGAATCGCACCTGGAAATTCTGGAATCGCACCGCGATCAACCAATTGAAAAGGTCCACCAAAATCATCTGTGGTGCCCGGAATACGTAGCAAAGTTTTTTCATTTGATGCATCACGAACTTCCACGCGCATCGTAAATCGCATCTTATTTAGATATTCCATTAACGGAGCTGCGCGATCAACATCAACGATTAACCAAGATGTTTCGCCATCATCAAAAATTATGAATTGATGTTCGATATGTCCTAAGTGATCAAGAATCAATCCATTGGTCCATCCGCCAGTGAATGTTTCCAAATGTTGGGTAGTTAAATCATGTAACCAACGGAGGCGATCAACGCCTTTGACGGCAACGATTTCTAAATGTGAAAGATCAGCCCAAGCAGTACCTGCCTCAAGAGCACGCTGTTCTTTAACTGGATCGCCAAAATGCAAAGTGGCGCCGCGGTCAGGACCTGTTTCTATTTGTAGCACTGTGCACACAGCCCGCTAATTGCGAAGTGTGAAACATCTGTTTTAAAGCCGTAATCATCCGAAAGGATCTGCACAAATGATGCCGCTACTTCAAGTGGTGCATCACCAATAGATCCACAATTTTCGCAAACTAAATGTAAATGATTTAGCTCTTCTGAAGCGTGATAAGTCGCGCTACCGTGACCTAAATGTGTGTGCTGAACCAGACCAACGTTTTCAAGTGTTTCTAGATTACGATAAACAGTTGAGAGGTTGATACCAGGATGTGTTTTGCGCACATGTTCAGCGATTGCTTCAGGTGTTGAATGGCCAAGTTCTCGAACCGCAGCAAGCACTAATTCACGTTGCGGTGTAAGGCGTAAGCCTTTTTGATGTAACTCGTGTTTAGCCATAGAGGAATTTTAAGTTGGCGACTAAGAATTACCTAATCGCCAACTTATTGCATCTATTTCGCCGATTTATGACTTTTTAACAGCCCCTGGTTTTGCATAGCGGAACCAAGTAATGGCTATACATAACAGTACGAATCCACCTAAACCTGTTAAGAATGTTGCAGGCGTAAATGAAACCAACCCAACTCCAAAAAGGAATGGGCCGAAAGCTGCAATTGCAGATACCCAACCAATGACTCCACCTGCTTGGCGAGGCTCAAAGATCATAGGCATCTGTTTGAAAGTTGCAGCATTACCAATTCCGGCAAAGAAAAAGATTGCAACCATGCCATATAAAAAGTGATGGAACTCTGCATTTAGGGCAACTGAACCTGCTGCAACATCTGGCGTTACATACTGAATCGTGTAGAAAATGGATCCAAGTAATCCAAGTCCTGAAACCAAAGTCCACTTTGCACCACCGAATTTATCTGTAAGTGGAGAGAAAAGCACGCGCGCACCAGCTCCAACTAATGGGCCGAGGAATGCATATTTTGCCACATCTGGAATTGTGTAACCAGCAACCAATAAATGATTTGCACCGTCAACTACTTCAACAATTTTTCCATTACCGGCGCCGTACAGGTTCTTAATTAGAAGTCCAAACTGTGCAGATAAACCAGAGAAAATTCCAAATGTCATTACATATAGCAATGTCATCCAAAGAGTATCGACATTGTTAAAAATATCGATCTGTTTACGGAAATTAGCAGTTACTGGAACGCTCTTCAACATGGTCCATGCCAAAACAATTCCAATGATTAAGAATGGTACATAAACAAGTGCGGAGTTTTGATACCAAGTTTCTGTCACAACACCATTTGCTGGGTTCTTAAAACTCTGTGATGCGCCAAAGAAGCCAATCATTGAAAATCCAACAATCCATGGGGTCACAAACTGAACCAAACTAACGCCGAAATTTCCAATTCCCGCTTGAATTCCAAGAGCTGTGCCCTGTAAGCGCTTAGGGAAGAAATAAGAAGTGCTTGGCATAAATCCACTAAAAGCACCGCCACCTATTCCAGATAGAAAGGCAAGGATTAAGAACTGTGTGTAAGAAGTGTTTGGATTTTGAATTGCGATTCCCCAACCGATTAGCGGAAGAAGTAACAGCGCTGAAGTCATTGTGACCAACTTGCGTGTTCCCATAACCGGAGGCAAAAACATCCATAGGAGTCGCAATAAGCCGCCGGCAAGTCCTGGCATTGCTGTTAGCCAATAGAGTTGATCAACACTTATTACAAAACCTAATCCTTGTAACTTTGGCGCTAAAGCACTTGCTAAGAACCACGTTGAAAAAGCCATGGTTAAGTTGAAAGTGGTTATGGCCGTTGTCTTCCACGCCAAACTTGAATTCCAAGAGGATGATTCGGGTTGCCAATCTTGCAACCACTCAGATCCGCTACTAACTTTATTGCTCATTTATAACTCCTCTTAGTTGTGTCTTTCAAATATATGTAAGAAATCTGGTGCATTTTTCTGCAGAATCTTCATCACAACAACGTGCATCCAGATTAGGCAAATAACTGTTAATAAAAATAAGACTGCAAATGGCGAAGACTTAATTCCTGTCCAAGCCTGTGCGTAACCAAAAATTGGTAATAAGAAGAATCCGCCAAGAGCGCCAAGCATTCCAACCAATCCACCCACTGCACCCACATGGGTCGGGAAATACTCTGGAATATGTTTATAAACGGCTGCTTTTCCAATACCCATTGCGCATCCTAGTAAAATTGTCAAAATTACAAATGGAAGAACTCCAACATGCCAAGGCATTACCTCAATAAATCCATTCTCGTGTTTAGATTTAGAAACTTCAACAACAATATGACCTTGAGGCATCATTAATATTCCGCTGGTCAATATCATCGCCCAGAAAGTCCAATACATGATTCGGCGAGCTCCGAAGCGATCTGATAAAGAACCACCTAGGGGGCGCAATAGTGATGCAGGAAAAATAAATAGCGCAGTCAGAAGTGCTGCTTTCCATAGTTCGATCCCAAATTGAGCTTCATAATATTTTGGAAGCATTGAAGATAAAGAAACATACGCTCCGAAAACAACAGTGTAGTAAAGAGAGAATCTCCAAACTCGAATTTCTTTTAAAGGCTCGAGTTGTTCCTTCATAGTAATTGTTGAACCAGGTTTACGATCAACTTTTGGCGTTAAAAACAGAATTGCAACTGCCATTAAAACTAATAGAACTGTGTAAATAGCTGGTACCAAACGCCAACCACCCGTCGCCAACCCACCTAGATATGTTGCACCCGCAGTAGCGGTAATAATTCCTGGACCGATTAACTTAGTAATAGATGCACCAACATTGCCTGCACCGAAGACGCCGAGTGCAAAACCCTTATGTTCGCGATCAAACCATGCACTATTCCATGCGATACCAGTACTAAATGAGTTGCCAGCGATACCAATAAAGAATGCAATTATGAAAAGTGCGGTAACACTATGCACTCGAGTTAATAGCGCTGTTGGAATTGCTGATATTAGTAACAATGAAATCATTACTTTCTTGCCACCGAATTTATCTGCCCAGATACCAGTTAATAAACGCCATATTGAACCATTTAAAACTGGTAATGCAGTTAACCAATAGAACTGTGTATCACTTAATCCAAATTCTTTCTGAATTGGAATTGCAAGAATTCCGAATTGCAACCAGACTGCGAACATCAAAGTAAAAGCTAAGAAACTTAATGTTAAAACAGAGTTTCGTGCTCTACGTTCCTGCATTTTTTCTTCCTAACATATTTGTTGGCGGTATGAAGTAAAGCAAAGTCTGCGCTGTTTGATTGAAAATAAATTAGGGACTAAAGACCCTATTTAGTAATGCATATGGGTATGGGAGTATTAATTAGTAATAGTTAAGGGGTAGCACTCATGAGCAAAAAACAATTTGCAGATGACACATTCATTGATTATCTAGTTTCAACCAGATCATTTTTAACAAGAACATCAATCAGTGAAGATCACCGTGCAGTTTTTCTAGAAGGTGGAAGAGAGAGCGATAGTTTTTATCGTGAACGTTGGTCGCATGACAAAATTGTTAGATCAACACATGGCGTTAATTGCACCGGTTCTTGCTCTTGGAAAGTTTATGTAAAAGATGGAGTTATTACTTGGGAAACACAACAAACTGATTACCCATCTGTTGGTGCAAATTCTCCTGAATATGAACCACGCGGATGTCCAAGAGGTGCTGCATTTTCTTGGTATACGTATTCACCAACTCGAATTCGCTACCCATATATTCGTGGATTTTTAATTGAATCTTATCGTCGCGCAAAGTTAAATGTCGGCGGCGATCCTGTTGATGCATGGCAGAG
>CAZMDJ010000048.1:0-8890 GCA_964565165.1 uncultured Actinomycetes bacterium
TTCCACCAAGTGGGGATACCTTTAACATCAGAATATCTACTGCGCCTTTTAAATCAACTGCAAATGGATCAGCTGCTTTACGAATAACTTCATCGCCAACAACCGGAATCGGAAGTTGTAACTCTTTTAACTCTTCTAAAGTTGCAACGGGTTGTTCAATATATTGAATCTTTTCTATGCCAATACGATCGATGATTTTTGAAACAGATTCAGTTGCTTGCGCAACAGTCCAACCACCATTTACATCTAAACGAATTAGATAATTCGGGTTTACTGATAAAACATTTTCAATACGTTGGATATCAAGTTCAAAATCTCCGCCGACTTTAATCTTTACTACCTTTGCACCTGGGTACCAACTAAGAATGTTCTCAACATCCATCTTGGTATCCACCGATGGCAAAGTTGCATTAATTTCAATCTCATTGCGGCTTGTTAGTGGCAATTCACCAAAGGCAGCTTCAATACCTGCGCCTAACCAATAGGCTGCCTCTTCCTTTTCATATTCAAGAAAAGGTGAGAACTCTCCCCAACCATTTGGCCCTTTAAATAGCGCAACTTCACGCTTAGTAACCGAACGAAAATTTGTGCGCGTTGGCAGAGAGAGCACCTGTAAAGATGCAAGGATTTCTTTAAGCATTACGGGCGCTTTGGAAACTTTCCAAAATCAGGTGCGCGCTTCTCTTTATAAGCATCGCGACCTTCTTGTCCTTCTTCGGTCATATAGAAAAGAAGAGTTGCATCGCCAGCTAATTGCTGCACGCCTGCAAGTCCATCATCTGCTGCATTTAAGCCCGCCTTTAATAGACGTAGTGCAAGTGGTGAATTCTGGAGCATCTCACGCGCCCACTGAACTGTCTCTGCTTCAAGTTCTTTAACTGGAACAACAGTATTAACAAGTCCCATATCAAGGGCTTCTTGTGCATCATATGAACGAGTCAAGAACCAGATTTCGCGCGCTTTCTTCTGACCCACGTGACGTGCAAGTAAACCAGCGCCATATCCACCATCAAAAGAACCAACCATCGGACCGGTCTGTCCAAACTTTGCATTCTCTGCAGCGATTGTTAAATCGCAAACAACATGCAGAACATGTCCACCACCAATTGCCCAACCTGCAACCATTGCAATAACTGGTTTTGGCATGCGACGAATTTGAATCTGTAAATCTAAAACATTAAGACGCCCGATGCCTTTTGTACCTACAGAATCTCCGCCGATATATCCATCATCTCCGCGAACACTGATATCTCCACCTGAGCAGAATGCTTCATCACCTGCACCGGTGAAAATAACTACGCCAACTTTCTCATCATCGCGCGCAATATCGAAAGCTTCTTTTAATTCGATAATTGTTTGAGGACGAAATGCATTACGCACCTCTGGGCGATTGATGGTGATTTTTGCGATGCCTTCGGCAGTTTCGTAGACGATATCTTCGAAAGAACCTTGCTTAACCCACTTAGGGATTTCGCGACTCGGGAACTCACGCTTGATTGGCTTGCTCATGCGCCTTAGCCTACGGGGGTCATGGAAAATCAAGCAAAGTCAGCGGTATTTAAATACCAGCATTCGTGGTCGATTCCACAGACTTTGGAACATTTATCACTCGCACTTGAAAATGGCTGGGATATTTCTATCTCTACCAGTGGATCTACTGGTGCACCAAAAGAGATTCTGCTGCCAGCAAAGGCCATGCTCTTTAGCGCAGAGAGTTCAAATAATTTCCTAGGTGCTAATAAGGGCGATAACTGGTCGCTTCTTCTTTCACCTGAACATACAGCTGGGTTAAATGTTTTAGTCAGATCAATTCTTCTTGGCAGCGCCCCCGTTACTCAAAATGAGAAAGCAGATTTCACTGCCATTGTGCCTACTCAATTATTTAGAGCGCTAAATGGCGACAATGAATTACTCAAACATTTACAAGGTTGCAAAGCAGTTTTAGTTGGTGGCGCTCATGCAGAGGCAGAGTTATTAGCAAATGCGAAAGCAAAAGGAATTAATTGCGTAACTACATATGGAATGACTGAAACTTCTGGTGGATGCATCTATAACGGCGAACCACTTCCTGGAGTTGAAATTCGAATTGGCGAAACAATTCAATTAAAAGGTCCAATGTTGGCAAGAGTTCCACTTGAAGATGGTTACTTTGTAACTAGCGATCTTGGCAAACTTGAAAACGGTAAGTTAGTAATTCTCGGACGCGCAGATGATGTAATTAACAGCGGTGGAAAAAAAGTTTCACTAAGCAAAGTCGAAAGAGCACTTGGTGAATCTTTCGCAGCTTTTGGTTCAGAAAATTCAGAGTGGGGTTCATCTTTAAATATCGCAACCTCTGGTTCTATGAGCGATGATGAAATTCAATTAATTCTCTCCGTTAAGTTCGGGGTGAAAGCGCTCAATATCTACCGAGTAAATGAAATTCCTCGCACGGCATTAGAGAAGGTAGATCGACAAGCACTTGGTAAGTTAATCTCCTAATGAATAAATGGATCCTTGGAGCTCGTCCTCGCACACTCCCGGCAGCGATTGCGCCAGTTGTGGTTGCAGTTGCAATCGCCTACCCAACATTTAACTTAATTAATGCGCTCCTCTCCTTAATCGTTGGATTAGCTCTACAGATCGCTGTTAATTACGCCAATGATTACTCAGATGGAATCAAAGGCACTGATGAAGATCGTGTTGGTCCAACCCGATTGGTAGCAAGTGGATTGGCTAACGCAGCAGAGGTAAAACAGGCTGCTTACATCGCATTTGCAGTTGGTGGGATAGCTGGATATTTACTTGCATCGCGCACTTCATACTGGTTCTTAGCAATCGGCGCTGCCGCAATTATTGCAGCTTGGCGATATACGGGTGGTAAGAATCCTTATGGTTATCGTGGTCTTGGAGAGATTTACGTATTTATCTTCTTCGGTTTAGTTGCAACGCTCGGAACTTTTTATGGCCAAACTGGTCAGATAACCATCGAAGCGATTATGGCTGCAATTTCAAATGGCGCAGTTTCTTGTGCGCTACTTGCTGTAAATAATATTCGTGACATCGAAGGTGATACCAAGGTTGGTAAGCGCACCTTTGCAGTTCGCCTTGGCGATACACGCGCTCGTCGTTTTTATATGTTCCTAATCTTTATCGCGATCTTTACCAGCTTCGCGGTCACAATCTTGTCAGTGATTGCAATATTTCCGGCCATGAGATTGTTAAACCAGATACAGTTCAAGAAGGGAAAAGAACTAATTGAGGTGCTAGGAGCAACCGGTAAATTCCAGTTAATTCTTGGCGCGTTAATCTCAATTGGTTCGGTGGTATTTAACTAATGTTACGAGTTCTCTTATTTTATGTTCTTCCGATAGCTTTAGTGATTTACGCTATAGCAGATATTGCACGTACCGATGATTCTCGAATTAAACTTCTACCTAAATGGGGTTGGTTCTTAATTACTATTTTGGTAATCCCAATTGGAGCGGTTGCTTGGTTAATTGCAGGTAAAACTCGCTATCGCAAACCTCCTCGCGGAAAAGGTCCTAAAGGGCCAGACGACGATCCAGATTTCCTAAAGGGACTTTAGCTTTTAATTAAAAGTTTGCCGTACCGTCAAAAAGCGTAGTTGTTTTTCCACCTACCCAGATTGCTCCATTTTCATCAATCAAAATATCGATTTCTCCAGCACGGCCAATCACGGAACCTTGTGAAACAGAATAGCTTCCTTGAGTTTCTCCGTTTAAATGCAGCCACTGCGCAACTGAAGCGTTCATGGATCCACAAACTGGGTCTTCTGAAACTCCAGCTGCCGGAGCGAAAGTTCTCATTTCATATTTAAATTTTGAGCCAGAAGGATAATTACCTATTGCCCCAACCATTGCATTAGGTATCTTTGATAAATCAGGTCGTAATTGCAAAACGTTATCCGCTGACTCAAGTTGTACAACTGCCCAGCCAGGGCCATTGTCAACCCATTGACACGACAAGACTTCACTTCGCTTTATTCCGAATGAATCAACAATCTGTTCTAGATATTCACTTTCAATTTCGCCAGTTCGTTTCGTGGGCGGCGCTTCAAAATAAAGTTTTCCGTTATTCTTTTTTATTTTAATTAAACCCGCTTCACACTCTTGAAAAAGAAAATCCTTATCTTGTGAAACCCCGCCATTCTCTGACCATGCATGAGCGGTTCCCAAAGTTGGATGGCCGGCAAAAGGTAATTCGCCATTTGGTGTAAAAATTCTTACTTTGTAATCTGCTTTATTATTAATTGGTTTTTGTAAAAACGTGGTTTCAGATAAATTAGTCCACCGCGCAATATTTTGCATTTGCTCTGACGTTAAGTTGTCCGCTTCAAATATTACAGCGACTGGATTTCCCATAAATGGTGCAGAAGAGAAAACATCGACCTGCTTGAAAATACGAGACTCTGAAGTCATCCCGAAATACTTTCACTAAGTTTTCTAATTTTCAATAAGTTTTGGTGGACATTTAGAATCGGAATAACTGCAAAAGACGCAACAATCTCCTTCCTGAGGTTTTAGCGTTTGATTGCAGTTCTTGCAGGTATAGAAAAACTGGCATGAATCTTCAGGCATAACCTCTTCCGAAAGAAACTTACATTTCGGACAAGTTATTAATGCCGTCATCATTTTATAAACCTGAATATGTGTGTTTGCCAGTTCCCCATAAGTTTACATAAACGTAGTTAAAGATGAAGGTAGAACCAGCTAGTAGGCATAACCAAGCTGCTTTACGTCCACGCCAACCGATAGTTACGCGAGCATGTAAATATGCTGCATATGCAACCCAGGTAATAAATGCCCAAGTTTCCTTTGGATCCCAACCCCAATAACGGCCCCATGCATATTCGGCCCAGATTGCTCCGGCAATAACTGCAAATGTCCAAAGTGGAAATACAAATGCAACTAAACGATATGCAAGTTGATCAAGAGTTTCTAAATCAGGCAAACGCTGTGCCCATGGATTACGACCACCACGTTTTTCGACTGAATCTAACCAGAGATACATTCCAGAAATCACGTTGGCTAAAAAGAAGACACCACCAGAGATAATTGCTGCTGACACGTGAATTACTAACCAAGTTGATTTAAGCGCCGGAACAAGCGGTGCGCTTGGACGATAAAGAACTGTGATTGCTGTTCCTAAAACTAAAAGCACAACAATAGAAATCGGAAGTCCCAACCAACGTAAATCATATTTGCGAAGAGTAAGTAAATATGCAACGCAGAAAGCCAGCGCTCCAGTAATTGAGAACTCATACATGTTTGACCAAGGAACGCGTCCAGCAGATAAACCGCGAACTACTACACCACCAAATAGCAGAACTGTTCCGAGAATCATCATTGCAGTTGCAATGCGGGCAATCTTTTCAGTCTTTGTGAAATCTAAAGTTTTAGTAAGTAAATTTCCAGGTTCTTTATCTGCGCTATCTGGGTTTCTAACTGACCATGCAGTTTCATAAGCATGAGAGAAGAAAGCTAATGTGTACACGACCATGCTTGAGTAAACAAAGTAGTTTGAAATATAAGCCAAACTCTTACTGGTCACGATAGCTCCTTAATAATCTTCTCAATCTCTTTACCTAAACCTGGCGCTGCGTTCTTAGCTAATCCGGCAATCTCTAGAGATTTACCGTTGCGACGAATCCATACTCGGCGGTGGCGGGTAAATAACGAAGCTAATAATCCTAGAATCGCCAAGATTCCACCAATTAGCGCAATCTGCTTTCCTGGATCTCGCACAATATTTAAGTTAACCCAAGGCACATATCCTTCAAAGGTCAAAGAACCGTCATCAAATTTATAAGTTTCGCCGACTTTAAGAGACTTTAAGCCAACTTGAACCATTTTCTCTGTGTTTAACTTATAAACAGATTGCGGAATTCCATTATCTACCTGGAGATCGCCAACGTAGGCACCCAGATACAACATTGGGTTTAACGCTTCTGGGTAAGTACTTCTCGCAGGTTTTCCTTCCGATTGTTCTGCAGTTGGAAAGAAGGTGGCCACAAAACCAAGTTGTGGGTTTGTATCAGGAACTTTAATTGCACCTACAGAAGTTAAATTCGCATCTTGCGGAAGCAATGGGACTGCTCCTTGGAAGACAATTGCACCGCTCTTATTTTTTACCGTAACCAATGGTGAATAACCATTTGCCTGTAAGTAAACAGAGGTTGATCCAAAATCAAGTGGTGAGTTAACTTTAATTATCTTCTTAACTGGTTTTGCATCTGTTGAGTCAGCGCTAGAAACATAGAGGGTGTAATCCTCTGGCATGTTAGTTACTGCATTGTATTTAGCAACAAAATTATCTGCCTTAATTACAAATGGGGAGAGCATCTTGTCAGTAAAGAGTTTGCCGTAAGTTATAGAATCATAATTCGTTGGAATATTTGTAAAACGCTCGCCAATATTTACAATCGAATCTCCTCTCATGCCAAAGAGAGAGCCCACACTGACGCCTAACAAAATCAGAATTAAAGATAGATGGAAAAGTACATTTCCGAATTCACGGAAATAACCCTTCTCTGCGCTAATCCAATCGCCCTCTTGACGGACTCGGAAATGTTTGGAACGTAAATAATTCTCTGCGGTGTTTAAATCGCCATCAAAAGTTTGAAAATGTTCCATACGCTCTAAACGACTTGGCGCCGCTGGCGGTACTGTTAAAAGCGATTTTGCGTGCTCAATAACGCGTGGAATTACGCAGCCTATAAGAGAGATAAATAGCAAGATATAAATAGCGCTAAACCAAGGCGATCCATAAACATCAAATAACCAGAGTTTGTCGAAGAATTTCGCTAAACCTGGGTTTGCTTTATAGAAATCCTGAACTGGCATTGGTCCACCAGTTCTCTGCGGCAGAAGCGAACCGGGGATTGCAGCCAATGCAGTCAAGAGAAGAAGCATTAACGCAGTACGCATACTTGTTAGCTGACGCCACAAGTAACGTGCGCTACCGATAAAACCTAATTGAATATCGCTCATAAGAGTGGCTCAAATCCAGAGATTAATCCGCGTAATGAATTCATAAGCGAATCCCACGTTCCTGTAATTTGCATAGCGCCAATAGCAATTAGTAACGCTCCTCCTACATAAGAGATGCGATCACCATTTTTTGCTAAGAATTTACGTACCGATTGCGAACGATCTAAGAAGAGTCCGCTCAAAATAAAAGGAGTGCCAAGTCCGATGCAGTAAGCAACAGAGAGAATCGAACCGCGTGAAGCGCTAGCGCTTTCGATTGCGAGTGTCTGAACCGCTGCAAGTGCAGGTCCGATACACGGAGTCCAACCAAGACCAAATAGGAATCCAAGAATGGGCGCACCAATTAGCCCGCTATCTGCAATCTTATTTACTTTAAATGATCGCATCAGATTTATCCGCCCCATAAAGATAAGGCCCATAACAATTGTGAAAATTCCCAATACACGAGAGATGGTTTTCTGATTTGCGGAGATAGAACTACCTAGCGTTCCAAAGAGCGCTCCGTAAGTTACAAAGAGTGCGGTAAAACCAAGTACAAAGAGAAGTGAACCTATAAAAAGTTTCCCGCGGTTTTTAGAGAACCCTGCGGCATAAGTTAAATATCCAGGCACTAATGGAATTACGCATGGTGATGCAAACGAGATTAGACCTGCTAGCGCTGCGATAGGTAGCGCCAAAATCAGATTTCCAGAGAGGAGAAAGTTAGCTAAATCAGTCTTCATTCTGCATGCAACTTCTCAATCAAATCGCTTAAAGATGCGACTGTTATTTGACCCGAAATTCGCGCTGCAACTCGACCTTTTGGATCCATCAAAATAGTACTTGGAATTGCATTAGCAGTTAAAGTGTCACGGAATCCTAGTAATACTGAATCATCAACAATGGTTGGGTAAGGAATTTGGAATCGTTGTTGAAATGCACGAGCTGCCACTTCTGAATCTCGAGTTAATACTCCGACAAAGACCACGCCTTTATATTTATTTGCAAGCGCTGCAAGTGTTGGAGCTTCTGCACGACATGGTCCACACCAAGATGCCCAAACATTTACGACAACTATTCCGCCATGAGGTAATTCAAAATTTTCGCCTTCTAGAGTTTGACCCGAGAAAGTTGGCCCCATTTTGCGATCTTGCGGTTCGATAAATGTAACGGTGCCATTACCGGCAACATAACTCTTTGATGCAACCTGGCTAGAGCTACCACAGCTTGTTAATAAAAGTGAGAGCGCAATTAAAGTTGCAATTTTTTTCAAGGAAGTAGGTGCCTTGCAGGTTCTGAGTAAGTTAAATCAGAGATCATTCCTTCGGAATCAAAGTGAACAGAAGTAACTGACGCCAAAGTGCAGATGCGCTTACGAGGATCATGTAGGAAACGACGACCCTCAATGGCGCTACGTAAAATCCAAATAGGTAGTTGATGTGAAACCACAATTGCATCGCGACCATTAGCTGCATCTCGTGCTTCAAAAATTGCAGCCAGCATTCGATTTACTTGCTCTACATATGGTTCGCCCCATGATGGCTTCCATGGATTCCATAACTTTGGCCAAGCAGATGGTTGTTTTAATACGCCATCGCCAACACCGAAAGGTTTACCTTCAAAAACATTGGCAGCTTCAATTAGACGTTCATCAGTTTTGATTGTTAAACCATGCGCATCTGCCATTGGTTTTGCTGTCTGTTGTGCCCGCTCTAGTGGTGATGCATGAACTGCTGCGATATCAAGAGGCTTTGCCCACTCACCTAATACCTTGGCCATCTCTTCGCCGCGCTTAGATAGAAACCATCCACTCTGGCGGCCATAGAGAATCTTCTTAGGATTTTCCACTTCGCCATGTCGAACCACATGCACAGTTGCCATTGGGAAATCATAAAGCGTTTATGGTTAAGTCATGGCCG
>CAZMDJ010000049.1:0-8459 GCA_964565165.1 uncultured Actinomycetes bacterium
CAGCAATATGCAAAGACTGCCTTTTTAACTCAAGAGCGCACCATTACAAGAAAAATTAAAGAACTTGTAATCGCAATAAAGCTCGAGAACCAATTAAGTAAAGATCAGATTTTAGAAAATTACTTAAATACTATTTACTTTGGTCGCGGCTCTTACGGTGTTGAGACTGCAGCGCAGCAATATTTCAACCGCAGCGCAAAGCAACTTAATCTCGCACAATCAGCAGTGATCGCATCAATCTTGCGCTCGCCTGGTTACTACGATCCGCAATACAGCAAAGCAAACCTCGAACGTCTGCAAGGTCGTTTCGCTTATGTATTAAATGGAATGGTTAAAGCTGGTTGGATTACCGAAGCGCAAGCGAAAGCAACCAAGTTCCCAACCATCATGCCTGGAACTTCTGAAGGTTGGTTATCAGGACCTAAGGGTTATTTAATTGAAATGGTGCGCGCAGAGTTAATCAAGCGCGGATTTACTGAAGATCAATTAATGAAGGGCGGTTTAGTTGTTAAGACCACCTTCGATCAAAAGGCGCAGACCTCTGCAATGGCAGCGGTTGCAAAGTTAACCCCTTCAAATGCGCCAGAGAATTTACATATTGGTTTAGTTGCAATTCGCCCAGGAACTGGCGAAATTGTCGCTCTTTATGGCGGCGCTGATTATGTAAAGCGCCAATTAAATGATGCCACCCAATCAATTGCGATGGCCGGTTCTACCTTTAAACCATTCGCGCTCGCAGCTGCACTTGAATCAGGAATTCCGCTTACATCAATGTGGAACGGTGATTCACCACAAACATTTGATGATGCCGGTAAACCATATGTAGTTAATAACTATGGCGGCGAAGGTTGGGGCCAAATTAGTTTGATGGTTGCGACTTCACACTCTGTTAATACTGTTTACGTACCGCTTGGAATTAAAGCTGGCCCAGATAAGGTCGTAGACGTTGCACGTCGCGCAGGTATTCCAGATTCTGTTGCAATGATGCCAACACCATCAGTTGTACTTGGCACCTCATCTCCGCACGTAATCGATGTTGCAGTTTCTTATGCAACATTTGCAGCGAACGGTGTTTATGCAGCGCCTTGGTTTATCTCTGAAGTACAAGGATCAAATGGCGGAGTCCTTTATCAAGCGCCATCACCATCACCAAATACTGTATTTAGTAAAGAGGTGATGGCAGATCTAACTTACGGATTACAAGAAGTTGTTAAGAACGGTACTGCAACTTACGGAACTTCAGGCCTTGGTCGTCCAGCTGCTGGTAAGACCGGAACTTCAGAACAGAATGGTTCTGCATGGTTTAGCGGTTACACACCACAACTTGCCGCATCAGTTGCGATGTTCCGAGATGATGCAACGCAATCACTTAACGGAATTGGTGGACTTAACTCAGTTACTGGTGGAACATTCCCAGCGAAGATTTGGACTGCATTTATGAAGGGCGCGCTAAAAGGTCAGCCTGCGCTCTCATTCCCTGCACCTGCACATATTGGCGGCACCGATCCAGTTGTAATGACAAGCGGTGGCAAACAATCAATGAAGAAGAAGTAATCTGTTTAAGAACACTCGCGTACTTCTTGCACTAGCAATAGTTGCAAGTTTGCTCTCGTTCTTTAAGTTCTCACACTGCGAAAAGCACGATTGGCAATCGCCAGATAACTATATTCACGCGTGTTATACCGATATTGCACCTCTTTATACCGAGCGCGGATTAGATAAAGATATCTGGGCATTTGGTAGTGGCGATCAGAGCGTTGAATACCCAGTGTTAATGGGCGTAGCAATGTATTTAACTGCGCTACCTGTTAACGATATTCATGATTATTACTTCTTAAATATTTTCTTACTTGCACTTTTATTTATTGCAACCATGTTTGTGCTCTATCGAATCGGCCATTACGGTTTCTATTACGCACTCGCCCCTGCCGTAATCGCTTCGCTCTTTATCAACTGGGATCTCTGGGCAATTCCAACGATGCTCCTTGCGATCTATTGGTTTGATCGAACTAAATACGATTACAGCGCAATCGCACTTGGTATCTCAGTTGCCACAAAATTCTTCCCAGTACTTTTACTAATTCCAATTCTGGTAATCGCAGCTCGCGCGGGTCGCTCACCGATTCGTTACCTATCTATCTTTACCGGAACTTGGCTTGCCGTAAATCTCCCCGTTGCAATTACCACGCCGACTGGTTGGTGGCATTTCTATAAATTTAATATGGAACGCGGACCGGATTGGGGATCAATCTGGAACGTCGCGCAGATCTTTGGATTTACATCTGGCAATACAAATTTCTTATCGTTGATCGGAACTCTTGCAATTCTCTCTTGGGTCATCGTTTATCTCTTCGGACTTAAATCAACCCCGCGCCTATCTGAGATTTCATTTATCGTCTTTGCGAGCGCGCTTATTTTGGGCAAGGTTTATTCGCCGCAATATGTTCTCTGGTTAACCGCACTTGCAGTGATTGCGATCAAAACCAAACAGACACTTATTACTTTCTGGGCTTGGCAGATTGCCGAGTTGGCGTATCACGTTGCGATCTGGCAACACTTAGCTACTCTTTCTGAGGCCCACTTCGGTCTCTCACAATCTTTCTACGGCGCAATCAGCCTGATTCGTTTGCTGGCATCAATCGCGATGATTTATAGCCTCGCCCATCAGCTGAAAAAGGCCCGCTCTACACAGGGAAAACCATGGGATTTCCTCTTTGAGACCGCTTCCACCTATCCTTAACCCCTCATTGCAGGTAAAACTTCAATGATCACCTCTGCTACGGAGATACCGTAGCCGCATAGTCCAAAGGGGTTTACTTAAATTCATGCGTCATTATGAATTAATGGTCATCCTTGACCCAGAGCTCGAAGAGCGCACAGTTACACCAAGCCTCGAGACCTACTTAAAGATCATCAAAGACTCAGGCGGAAAAGTCGACAAGCTAGATGTTTGGGGACGCCGTCGTATGTCATTTGAAATCAATAAGAAGGGCGAAGGCATTTACGCAGTTGTTGATATGCACTGCGAGCCAGCAGCAATCAAAGAGTTGGATCGCCAACTTAATTTGAATGAGTCTGTTCTGCGCACCAAAGTTATTCGTCCAGAATAATTAAAAACCTAATCAAGTAGAAAACACCCAGAGTAGATAGAGGTAAATAAAAATGGCAGCAGGAGATACAAACATCACCATCATCGGCAATCTTGTTGATGATCCAGAACTACGTTTCACTCCATCAGGTGCAGCGGTTGCAAAGTTTCGCGTAGCTTCAACTCCGCGTTATTTGGATCGCACAACCAATGAATGGAAAGACGGAGATTCACTTTTCTTGCAATGTCAGATTTGGCGTCAGGCAGCGGAAAACGTTGCAGAGTCACTTACTCGCGGAATGCGCGTAATTGTTTCTGGTCGTTTAAAGCAACGCTCGTACGAAACCAAAGAGGGCGAGAAGCGCACAGTATTTGAAGTTGAAGTAGATGAAGTTGGTCCATCACTACGTAATGCAACCGCGAAGGTCACAAAGACAACTCGCGCTGCAGGCGGAAACGCAAACGCAGGTGGCGGATTTACTGCAGAAGCTTTTAACGATGATCCTTGGGCATCTTCTGCGCCAGCTGGTGGCGGTTGGTCAACAAATACCGACGAACCACCGTTCTAAAAAAATATCCAAAACAACTAACCATTCCTACGTAAGTAGGGCCCGAAAAGGAGCACCACAATGGGAGCACGTAATAACCGTACGCTCAAAGAACCAAAGAATAAGGGCGCTAAAGCAGCAGCTCTTAATAAGAAATTCAAGAAGAAGCCATGTCAGTTCTGCCGTGACAAAGTTTCATATATCGATTACAAAGATATTGCTTTGCTACGTAAGTACATCAGCGATCGCGGCAAGATCCGCGCACGTCGCGTGACAGGTGCATGCACACAACATCAGCGTTCAGTCGCAACAGCTGTTAAGAACAGCCGCGAAGTAGCGCTACTTCCATACACATCAACAGCACGTTAATTACGAAAGGACTAATACAAAATGAAGCTAATTCTTACTCGTGAAGTATCAGGCCTTGGACATCCTGGTGATGTCGTAACCGTTGCTGATGGTTATGGCCGTAACTACTTACTACCAACTCACAATGCAATTGCATGGAGCCTTGGTGCAGAGAAGCAGATCGAAGGAATTCGTCGCGCTCGTGCAGCACGCGTTATCCGCGATCTTGATCATGCAAAAGAAATTAAGGCAAAGCTTGAAGCTGCGTCAATTTCAATCAAGGTTAAAGTTGGTGCGCAAGGCAAGCTTTACGGTTCTGTAACCGATAAAGATGTTGCAGCAGCAATCAAGGCAGCAGCCGGTGTTGATATCGATCGCCACAAGATCAAGTTGGCTCATATCAAGAAGGCTGGCAACCACACAGCAAAGGTTTCACTACACGGCAACGTTGTAGCGAACGTAACTGTTTCAGTTGTAGCTGCTTAATTGATTAACTAGTTTAAAAAGATAAGCCCCGCGAGATTACTTGCGGGGTTTTTCTTTGCCGTTTTCTTAACAGCAACCTTTTTCTTTATCGGTTTCTTGGCGGCAGATTTCTTTTTTACAGGCGCTGCCTTCTTCGCAATCTTTTTGGCGGCGCGTTTCTTTGAAGTCACAGTGAATGGAACTTCAGGTATCTCGATCTCAATCGTGATCTTCTGCGCCGACATTGGAGAAGGGTAAAGTGATTTACGGTAGAAGTCACCCCTTTTCTTCACCCTAACCGGTCTTCTGAAGACAAGGTCACATCGGTCATGCCAAACTCGGCAAATGAAACGAATTGCCCTTGTATTCGCAGTTGTAGCGTCTTTGTTGACCGGAACCGTTGCGACCGCCGCGGTCAAAGCCGGCGCTACATGTTCAAAAGCTGGATCAACATCGATAGCAGGTGGAAAGAAGTACACCTGTATAAAGTCCGGAAAGAAGTTGGTCTGGGATAAAGGTGTGGCGGTAAAGAAACCAACTGTAGTCGTTCCTGAACTTCCTAAACCAGAACCTTCACCTTCAGTGAACGCTTCTACGGAGGGCGCAAAAGAGCAAGATGTCTCGAAATTGCTTGAAAATTTAGATCAACCTAAATTTGTTGGAAGCAATTCAAATAACCAAATATTTACCGTTCAATTCAACGTCGAAGCAAATGCTTTAGGCGGTTATGTTGAAATCCCCGAAATAAAGGTGGGTTTTAAAGAATCAAAACAAGAAAAGGACGATAAAGGGCTTGTAACAATAAAAATCGCAATTCCTCCAGATCAAGGTACAGTAAAAGTTAACGTCCATTTATTTGCTTTTTCCAAGACAGCGAAATCAGGATGCTGCACAGGTTTTCAAACTGAAATCTCTAGCCCATACGTGAAATTACAACCAAAAATGCAGCCTA
Source organism: uncultured Actinomycetes bacterium (assembly GCA_964565165.1). Classification (GTDB taxonomy): domain Bacteria; phylum Actinomycetota; class Actinomycetes; order Nanopelagicales; family Nanopelagicaceae; genus ZLKRG08. Next base: position 5,402 of record CAZMDJ010000049.1, read on the forward strand.
TAGGAAACGTAATTACTTGGAAACAACCCATCAACGTTGAATCTCAGGCTAAAACTTCTATTACACCAGTAAATCAACTTGCCTCTATAAATGAGTGCAAAATCCAAGATGCAGCTGCAAACGGAGTAACACTTTCAAATCCACAGAAGCACTTTGTTTCTGGATTCGGCCTGTATAAAGAACGAGCACCTTTAACTCGTTCGCCCGTAATTCAATTTGTGACTGTCGACTTTCCAGACCTCCAAGGCAAAAGATCACCTACAGAAGACTTAAAGCCTGTCACTGATTTCTTGGGTAAATATTGGAAAGCGCAAACAACAAATGGCACCGAATTAGATTTTAGAATTCCAAAATCCTTTATTCGCATGCCAAAAAACGTCACAGACTACGAATTAAACGTTGATTTCTTCTCAGGTAAGTGGACAAATACAACTTCGTTTAATTATGTGCGAGAAGCAATCAAAGTTGCTGATCCCCAAATAGATTTCTCAAATGTGGATGTATTGGTTGTAGCGGTGCCTTCGGAGGTCACTAGACAACAAATAGCTGCATTCGTAGCTGAATCAAGCGAAGCGGCATTAGGTCAAGGTTTTGATACAAATGAAAAGAAAATCATGAACGCATTAATCATGGCAGGGCCGGTTGCAAATCAAGACTTCGAATTACTTAATTGGGCTCACGAACTGGGTCACAACTTTGGATTAACTGATATTAGAAATACATTAAATGTTGCAGCACAGGTTTCAAGTGATTTGGGCATTTATGACTTAATGAATTCTATGCAAGCACCAGAATTGTTGGCTTGGAACAGATTTATTATTGGAGTTCTCAATGATGATCAAGTTCGTTGTGTTACTGGTGGTTCAACCACGCACCTAATCAAACCAGTTGAGATGGAGACCAAAGAAGCAAAACTGATTGTTATTCCAACTGGAAAATACACAGGAATTGCTATCGAATCTCGTCGTGCAATTGGGTTTGATGCGATGTTAGGGAGTTTGAGCGAAGGCGTTTTGGTTTATCAAATTGATACAACAATTCCTTACAACCTATCTCCTATGAAGCTAGTTCCGAGAGTTGGTTCAATAGATAATGAGTGGAGACGCGACTCGGCGCTGCAACTCAATGATTCGTTGACGGTCCAAGGCTGGAAGATTTCGGTCTTAGAAAGGGGAGACTGGGGCGACGTGGTTAAGGTTGAAAAGGTTGGCTAATCTCAATATTTGAAACTTCCCCAAAAACCTTCCTCCACAGGCAGATCACGCTCAAATGAGCGTAAAAAGACCCACAAACTCCAACTTATCCACCGCTTATCCACACGCATCCACAGCTTCATCAACAGGTTTTAGCCAGGTTACGCACAGCCTTCTACACAAGGGCGTTAGGCAATGTCATACCTAACTGGGAAGTTACTCCCCGTGAGCATTGCAGAACTTCCGCGTAATGGCGGCAACCCCGAACTCGATCGCACCCCTCCGCAAGATTTAATTGCGGAGCAATCAGTGCTCGGCGGAATGTTGTTATCAAAAGATGCAATCTCTGATGTTGTAGAAATTTTAAAGGAACGCGACTTCTATCGCCCTGCACACGAACTTATCTTCGATGCAATTGTTGATCTTTACGGTCGCGGCGAACCTGCAGATGCAATTACAGTTTCATCTGAATTAACAAAGCGCGGAGATATCGCACGCGCAGGTGGCGCACCTTATCTACATACTTTAATTAACTCTGTTCCAACTGCAGCTAATGCAAGTTACTACGCAAAGATTGTTCGCGAACGCGCAATCGCTCGTCGACTTGTCGAAGCCGGAACAAAGATTGTGCAACTTGGCTATTCACCAGAAGGCGAAATCGATGATGCAGTTGATCAAGCACAAATTGAGGTTTACCAAGTAACCGAACGTCGTTCATCAGAAGATTATGTAATTCTCAATGAATTACTAGAACAAACATTTGATGAAATGGAACGAATCTCTAAAGGTGTTGGACCAGAAGGTGTATTAACTGGTTTCCGCGATTTAGATAAATTAACAAATGGATTCCACCCAGGCAACATGATTGTTGTTGCAGCACGTCCAGCAGTTGGTAAATCAACACTTGCTCTGGATATCGTGCGTAACGCGGCAATTCACGACAAGAAGACCTCCGTCATCTTCTCTCTTGAAATGTCGCGCTCTGAAATCACCATGCGTATGTTGTCTGCCGAAGCACGTGTCGCGCTAAACAGCATTCGTAGTGGTGCTCTCTCTGACGATGAATGGGCACGGTTAGCGCGACGCATGGGAGAAATCTCTGATGCGCCGCTCTTTATCGACGATTCACCGAACCTATCTATGATGGAAATTCGCGCAAAAGCGCGTCGTTTAAAGCAGCGCCATGACCTTAAATTAATTGTTATCGACTACTTGCAGTTGATGTCATCAGGTAAGCGCGTTGAAAACCGCCAACAAGAAGTCTCTGAATTCTCACGTCACCTTAAGTTGATGGCGAAGGAATTGGATATTCCGGTTATCGCAATCTCACAGCTAAACCGTGGACCTGAACAGCGCGCAGATAAGAAACCAATGCTCTCTGACTTACGTGAATCTGGTTCGATCGAACAGGATGCCGACATGGTTATCTTGTTACACCGCGAAGATTTATACGACAAGCAGAATCGTTCTGGCGAAGCAGATTTATTAGTAGTTAAGCACCGTAACGGTCCAACTCGTGACCTAACAGTTTCTGCGCAACTTCACTTCTCAAGATTTGTTGATATGCCAGCTGCAATTGGTAATTCAGACTTTACTCAGGCACGATCTGCTGAGTAGTTGATCTCGCTTTCGTTGCAATATAAATTCCTGTAATCACCGCAGCTGCACCGACCAACTGAATTGCATTAAAAGTTTCAGATAACCAAATCCAAGCAAAGATTCCAGCTAGCACTGGTTCTAACATTCCAATAATCGCAGCAGATGATGCGCTGGTCTTTGTAATACCGATTAAATTTCCGGTGTAAGGAATAATCGTTCCGACAAAGATTACAAATGCAATTAATACCCAACCTGGTGCGTTGACG
>CAZMDJ010000050.1:0-8313 GCA_964565165.1 uncultured Actinomycetes bacterium
TTTACTCTGAAAAACCAGGATTTAGACTCTCTCAAATTGGTGATCGAATCGATGCGCTAATTGAGAATAACTCAACGCTTCAATTGGGAATTGGCGGCGTACCTGATGCGGTTTTAAGTGCGCTTAAGAGCCGAAAAGATATGCGCATCTGGACTGAGATGTTTAGCGATGGCGTATTAGATCTATTTAAAGCTGGCGTACTTGATGAAGAGATGCCGCTTAACGCATCATTCTTATTTGGCTCTCGCGAACTTTATGATTGGGTAAATTTAAACCGCAAGATACGTATGCGTCGCACTGAGACTTCTAATGATCCTTCGTTAATTGCGCGCCAAGCGAAGATGACATCAATCAACTCAGCGCTACAAATTGACCTTTACGATCAAGCTAACGCTTCATTTGTACGTGGAGAGATCTACTCTGGTTTTGGTGGCTCTACCGACTTTATCGTTGGAGCACTGCATTCACGCGGTGGCCAATCATTTATGGCGATGCCATCATGGCATCCAAAGGCAAATGTTTCGACAATTGTTCCTAAATTGGATGCGCCAGTTACTTCGTTCCAGCATTCATATGTGGCAACTGAACAGGGAATTGCACCTTGCTTTGGACATCCGACCAAACAACAGGCAGCAAACATTATTCGCTACGCAGCGCACCCAAATGCAAAGGAAGAGCTAACTAAAGCGGCTTCTGATATGAATTTACTTTGATAGCTCAGGTAAGTTCTTAAACCAATCCAGTGCACCTGGATTAGCTAAAGCATCTCGATTACGAACTTCGCGGCCGTTAATTACATCAGTAACTGCAAGTTCGACTAATTTATTTGATTTAGTGCGTGGCAACTCTGGAGCCACGACGATCTTATCTGGCACATGTCTTGGACTTGCCTGATCGCGAAGCGCCTTCTTAACTTCCTTAGCGATTTCGTCAGTAAATTCTTGGCCTTCTTTTACAACTACAAAGAGGACCACACGTGTGTCGTTATCCCAATCTTGCGAAACGGCCATACATTCTTGAATCTGCGGGAAAGTTTCGACAACACGATAAATTTCTGCAGTACCAATACGTACGCCTTTAGAGTTTAAAGTTGCATCGCTTCGACCAAAGAGAGTAAATCCACCCGTTTCGCTCTTTGATGCGAAATCTCCGTGAGTCCACACTTTAGGGAATCCTTCAAAGTATGCTGCTAAATACTTTTCATCATTCTTATCTCCCCAGAAACCAATTGGCTTTGAAGGGAAAGGAACGGTACAAACCAATTCGCCTTTTTCGTTTACTTTGGCTTCATGACCCTGCGCATCAAAAACTTTAGTTGCCATGCCAAGACAAGGACCTTGAAGTTCTCCGCGATGCACACCAAGAGTTGGTATTGAAGCTACGAAACATCCGCAGATATCGGTGCCACCAGACATAGAAGCTAGATGCACATCTTTCTTTACATTCTCATAGATGTAATCAAAGCATTCTGGAACAAGTACTGATCCAGTCGAACCAATCATTCGCAAATTACTCAAATCGTGAGTTTCTGAAGGCTTTAGCCCAACCTTCTTAATGCCATCGATAAATTTGGCAGAGACGCCAAAGAAATTTAGCTTTTCGTTCTGAGCGATATCAAAGAGGCGGTGAGCGCGAGGAAATACCGGAGAACCATCAAATAGCACAATGGTTACGCCGCGAACTAAGCACATAAATAACCAGTTCCACATCATCCAGCCGCAGGTAGTGAAGAAGAAGACTTTTTCTCCTGCCTTCATATCAAATTGATAGATCTGTTCTGCACCAGCTTTGAGCATCACACCGGCGCCGCTATGGGTAATGCACTTTGGCTTACCAGTTGTACCTGAAGAGAAGAGGACAAAGCCTGGATGATCAAAAGGTAGGCGGTTAAATTCTGGTTTAGCGCCTTTAAATGGTGCAATCCAATTTTCGAATTCGGAGATATGAATTGATTTCTGCAGAGTAGGCAAGAGCGCAACAATCTCAGCGCCTTTATCTTTTAGATTAAAAGTCTTGCCGCCATATTGGTAATTATCTCCAAGGAGAATCAATTTAGGTTCCACTTGGCCAAAGCGATCTTCAACTGCGCTAGGTGCGAAATCTGGGGAAGCAGTTGAGATAACAGCTCCGATACTTAGCGCACCAAGTGCGTAAATCATTACCTCGGGAACATTTGGCGCCCAAGCAACTACACGATCACCTGCCACGATTCCCATATCGCGCATTGCAGCAGCAACTGCGGCGCTCTTTTCACGAAGCTCGGCATATGTGATTTCAGTTCGAGTTCCGTCTTCAAGTATTCCGACCATTGCCACGCCATCACCATGTGCAAGTAAATTTTCTGCAACGTTGATAGAGCCATTTGGAAAGAATTTGGCATCGATAAAACGATCAGCGCTTTGGTAATTAATTGAACCTTTTTCGCCAATTAAAGCTAGATCATCCCAAGCGCGAGACCAGAATTCACCAGGGTTATCAACGCTCCACTTATGTAAGCCCCAATAATCTAAATTCTTTTCGCGCTCTAACTTTCCAAGCGCAGTATCTTCTGGTTTCTTTGGTTGAAAGAGGAGGGTCACTTTTTAGAGATCGCCCTTAAACGCAATTTGTAATATGCGCCAGATAGACCGCCAGGTGCGAACATCACTACAAGGATAAATAGAATTCCAAGTGTTAACGCAGGCTCTGAAAGCGGGCCACCAATTACTTTAGGTAAATTGGTGAAGAATGGTTGCTGAGTTAAATCCTGCATACGTGTTGTTGCAATCGAGTAGAAGATTCCGCCCAATACTGCGCCCCAACGGGTAACTGCGCCGCCCAGAATCACCATCAAAAGAAGTGCGATTGTTAAGTTGGCATCAGCAAAACGAGGAGCAGCGCTACCGGCTGCAAGGAGCATCGCCACGCCTAAGAAACTGGCCAATGAACCTGCAATCACAAATGAAAGTAGCTTGAACTTTTGGGTATCTAAGCCAAGAACCTGCACGCGAAGTTCGTTATCACGAAGCGCTGCAAATACACGACCTGCTGAACTTTCAGTAATCCACCAGATGATTGCATAAACAATGATCAAAGCTAGAAGCGCTGTCCAATATAGATACTTGGTATTAACAACGCCGATCCAAAATTGCGGAACTTTAGTGGCATCTAGCGCGATACCGTTTTCGCCACCAGTTAAGTTGAAGAAGTTGCGGTTAATAATCACATGTCCTGCTTCACCGAATGCCAAGGTAACCATTGCAAAGGTAATACCAGTTGTGCGAAGTGAGGCCATACCAACCAACATTGCAAGTAGCCCAGTAATTGCCACTGCGATAAACATTGCGATAAACCAAGGTGCAACTGAGTGGTTGATCAAGATACAGGTGATGTACATACCGGTACCGAAATAAATTGCATGGCCAAATGAAAGCAAACCGGTAAATCCAAAGAGTAGATCGTAGGTAAGTGCTAAGCCACCATAGATAAATGCAACAGCCATAGTCTGTTGAAGACCGGGCTTTGCTAATGGATTTCCGCTAATTAATGGAGCTGCTGCAAGAAGAAGTAGCAGTACGCCAAGTAATGGTCGAGAATATTTCCAACGTAACATTATGCGGCCACCTTTCCAAGCAAACCTTGTGGTTTGATTAGTAGGACACCCGCAAGCAAGATTACGACTACGAAATCTCCAAGACCAGTTACATAATAGTTTGCGAATTGGCGAATGATGCCAATCATCATGGCAGAGATAAAGCTTCCAGGAACGCTTCCCATTCCGCCAATAACAACCACAATGAATCCATAAATTAAGTACTGGCCAGCGATTAGCGGTGAAACACCGTTTGCATAAACAGAGACCAGAACGCCACCTACTCCAGCGGCAAAACCACCAAGGAAGAAGACGGTGCTAAAAGCTCGACGTACATTGATTCCAAGCGCAGAGACCATATTTCGATTCTCTACACCAGCGCGAATAATTAGACCGATTCGGGTGTATTTAAGTAGCGCCCAGTTTGCTACAAGTAGAACAATTGCGGTGCCAATATAAATAAAGCGGTCAGCCGGGATGATTGCGCCAAATATCTTTACGCCATTTAAGAAGTAGGTAGGTGTTGGGTATTGAACTAAATCATTGCCAAACCAGCCACCAAGAGCTGCGCCAACTACTAATGAAACACCGACAGTGACCAACGCCTGATCAATGTGGCGTTCGTATAAACGGGTAATCAATAACTGTTCCATTAGAAGTGCAAATGCACCTGCGCCAAGACCACCAATAATCATTGAGATAAAGAACTTAGGTGTAGTAATCATGAAGCCATATTGCTTGGCATACCAGAATCCGAAGAAGGCACCGACTGTTAAGAAAGCGCCATGTGCGAAGTTGAGTACGCCCATAAGGCCGTAAATAAGTGAGAGCCCAGATGCAACTAAGAAGTAGAGCGCACCAAGACCGATACCGGTAATCAGAATAAGTAGGAACGTTGACATTATTTGCCTCCTACGCCGAGCATCTGATGGACCCATTTTTCGTCATGCAACACCTCTGGACCGCCTTGGTAAACAACTTTTCCTTGATCCATAACGATTACGTTCTCCGCAATTCGCTTTACTAACGCGAGGTTCTGCTCAACTAGCAACATGGTGTTCTCATGAGCTACTTTTGAAAGAGCATCCGCTACTTCAGTTACAAGTTTTGGCGCCAAGCCCTTAGTAGGTTCGTCAACTAACAAGATTTCATTCTTATTTAATAGTGCGCGAGCGATTGCGACCATCTGCTGTTGGCCACCAGATAAGGATCCAGCACGCTGCCCGGCTCGTGTATCTAACTCTGGAAATAATGAGTGCACAAATTTGTATGCATCGCCATGATCTTTTCCGCGCGCTGCAAGAGCAAGGTTTTCGCGGACAGATAGGGAAGAGAAGATTTCGCGATCTTCAGGAATATATGCAATGCCAGACTGTGCAATTTTGTAAGTGTCATTGCCCAGAATCTCTTTGCCGTTAAATGTGATGGAACCATTTCCGCTATAGAAACCCATAATTGTCTTTAGGGTTGTTGATTTACCAACGCCGTTTCGACCAAGAAGGGCAGTTACTTTATGGCTTGGAATATCAAAGGTAACGCCGTGAAGAATATGTGATTGATTGATCTTTACATGAAGATCTTTAATTGAGAGTACGTTGCTCATAGCGCCTCTCTGATATATGCGGATTGAACAATTGGGTTATTAATTACATTCTGTGGGGTATCACAGACCAATAGCTCGCCATAATTTAGAACTGCGATGCGATCTGCAAGTCCCAAAATGACATCCAGGTGGTGTTCGACAATTAAAACAGTCTTCTTATGTTCAACTTTAAGTGAACGGATAATTTCGACAAGCTCTGGCACATTTTCAACGCTCATGCCCGCCATCGGTTCATCAAGTAAAACAATCTCGCTCTTTGATGCCAGAACGATTGCAATCTCAAGACGGCGCTTATCTCCGTGCGAAAGAGAACCAGCTAATTGAAGTGCACGTGGCGCTAAACCAACTTTTGCTAAACATTCTTGTGCGGTGGCAACTACCTCAGTGAATTTGTAAGCGTTCTTAGTTAAATTCATAGATTTGCCATTTGCAGATTGTGCCGCGATGCGCACATTCTCTAAGCAAGTTAAATTTGCGAAGACCGATGAAGTTTGAAAGGTGCGAGCTAACCCAACATTTGCGCGCTGATAAGGCTTCAAGTCAGTTACGTTCTGATCGCCTATGAAGATTTCGCCACGAGTAGGTTTACGAACACCGCTAAGAAGATTAAATAGAGAGGTCTTGCCAGCTCCGTTAGGGCCGATAATTCCGAGCGTTTCGTTCTGATTTACTGAGAGTGTGATGCCATCGAGAATCTTGGCTCCGCCTATTGAAAGCGATAAATCACTTACCGATAATGCCGAAATCAATTGGCGTAACTCCTTTGTTAGCTGCCTAAGGGTATAAAAAACCCCAGCCTATTTCTAGGCTGGGGTTCTTTAACTTATGTGTTACAGATTACTTACCTACGTTTGCCAAGGTCTTATCTAGCTGAGGAACGTATCCTGCAGCGGTCTTCTTTAGAGAGACCAAGAACATTGGCTGAATAAGTACGTGTGATGTTGGATCAACCTTCATTAGACCCTTAACACCAACCCATGAATAACCTTCAAGCTTTGAAATCGCATCATCAATATTTAGATCAGGATTTCCTGTAAGTGCTTGAACGATCATCTTTGCAGCATCTGCACCTGTGCAAGTAAATAGATCTTGTGCCTTCTTTGCTGATGCAAATGAAGAAGCTAGATCTCCTGCTGCCTTTGACTTACCAACGCCACCGAAGTAGCTGTTTGTAAGAATTGCATTTGTTCCATCAAATAGTGCACCGTAGATGTTGTAAACAGCTGCACCAGCAAGACCGGTGATTGGACGCTGCTTTAGGAATGCACCCTGCTGCTTAAGAGCTGTAAGCATTGCGCCAGCTGTTAGAGCATTTGACCATGCGATAAAGATGTATGAACCCTTTGCATCAGCTGCTTGCTTTGCAAATGGTGTGAAGTCAGATGTAGAAGTTGGAACCTTAATTTCCTGGAATGTTGCACCCTTAGGAGCCATCAAAGCCTTAGCAGCTGCGATGTTACCTTTGCCGAAATCATTATCTTCCACGAAGAGAACAACCTTGCGACCTGAGATTGGCTTGATGCCAGCAAGTGGAGCAAGATCCTGAGTAGAGGTATTACCTGAACGGAATACATACTTATTAGCAGCTGATGTAATTGCATCGTTCTTAGCTGGACCTGAGATGTAAAGAACCTTGTTCTGCTGAGCAAGTGGTGCAAGTGTTAGAGCAACACCTGAAGATGCTGTACCAACGATTACCTTTGTGCCGTTACCGACCATGTCCTTAAATGTTGCGGTTGCAGATGCTGCATCTGCAGCATCATCCTTAACAGTTACAACAAGCTTCTGGCCATTAACGGTCATCTTGCCACCGGTGTAATACTTCAAGCCCCAGTTAAGGCCATCAACGTATGCATCTCCGTAAGACTTAAGCGGTCCTGAAGTTGATGTAATAACACCGATCTTGATGTCATTAGCTGCTTGTGCTGGCGCCATTGAAGGCGCGATGATCGCGAGAGCCGCTACTGCAGCGGTCGCGAGAAGTGAGCGCTTGCTCATTCATTCTCCTCATTGAGTCGTTAGATGCGAGCCGGGCCCGACTCGCTTACTGGCAAGGCTACTTGTGCCAAAGGGGCATATCTACGCATATTTGATATCCGTTTTATAACTTTTACCGCAATTGAGAGGTAAGCAACCCGCTTCAATATGGCTGATTAAGGGTTGGACGGGCAGACTAGACGCATGTCAATGCCGACAGAGAAGTATCTAGTTCCCGTTGCCGGTGGCCAGTTAGCAGTATTTCGCTACGGAGATGGTTCAGGCACGCCCGTCCTTTTAATTCATGGCGTCACCTCATCCAATCGCGCATTTCAGATTTTTGCTGATTCATTAATTGCACGAGGTAAAGCACCGTATGCAGTTGATCTACGTGGACGCGGTGATTCCAATTCTTTACCTGGTCCATTTGGAATGGCGCAACATGCAAAAGATATGGTTGAAGTAATTAATCATTTCGGATGGGTTAAGCCAGATGTCATCGGACATTCAATGGGTGGTTTCGTTACCGCAGCGTTGGTTGGTTTATATCCAGATCGCGTCGGTCAAGTTGTCTTTGCAGATGGTGGAATTCCATTACCGATGCCACCTGGGATGACAATCGAACAGATCATGCCGCTAATTCTTGGTCCGGCACTCGCAAGACTTTCAATGACTTTCGAAAGCAACGATGCATATCGTGATTACTGGAAGCCACATCCTGCATTTGGTCGCGGTTGGTCGAAAGAGCTGGATGAATATGTTGATTACGATCTTCGTAATGGAAAGCCATCTACAAATCCGCAAGCAGTCGAAGATGATTCAAGAGATTTATTTGGCGACGAAATCATTGTTAAGGCGCTTAAAGGTTTAGAGAATGAAACTCTATTTATTCGCGCACCACGTGGATTGCAGAACGAAGAGGGCGGGCTATATCCGCTACCAGTTTTAGATTTCATTCTTCCGCAATATCCAAATTTGAAATTAGTTAATTTGGATGACGTCAATCATTACGACATGTTCTTGCATCCATATGGCTGCGAACAGATTGCTACCGCTATTTACGGGGAGGCGAAATGCCACTTAAAGGTCGTCGCCCATTTATCACTGGATCTTTTCAGGGAATCGGATTAGGTATTGCGACTGCGCTGGCAAAAGCAGGTGC
>CAZMDJ010000051.1:0-5562 GCA_964565165.1 uncultured Actinomycetes bacterium
GAGCCTCCGGTCGGGATCGAACCGACGATCTGCTCGTTACGAATGAGCTGCTCTACCACTGAGCCACGGAGGCAATTAGTGAAAGTTTTTAATTAGAAATTAATCAAACTTTTAATCAATAAGAATGGTTCCACTTGGTGTTTCAAACTGCACTGCAATAATTCCAGTGTCACCATCAGCTTCGATTGGTGTTAACCACCGAATTTCTACATCGTCGCCAAGCGCATCTTTATATTCAACGCCAAGGTATTCACGAACAGTCTTTGGTTCGCCAGCAACTTCAAGGCGAGTGATCTTTGATGCTGCCTTGCCATCAAGTGATGGATGATGATCTTCAACCCATTCAACGAAGAATGGAAGTTGGCGATCTTCAAGAGTTGAAAGAATTCCGATCTGCTTCCATGAAAGTGTTTCGCCATCAGGTTTTGTACGTGAACCTTCAACAGCTGGACGACCTAAACGCTTTTCAATTGGCGCAACATCATCTACAGATAGAACCCAAGTTAGCCATCCGCCACCTTCGTCAGCGCGTTGCTTAACTGCGCGACCGAATGGAGTTTTATCTGTTGCTGGATGATCTAATGGACAAACAACTTCTACGTAGTGGCCATTCTTAAGAGGCGCAGTGAAGTTACGTGTTCCAAAACGTGGGTGCGCACCGCCATCAACGAATGTTGTTCCGAGCTTGGCACCAAGACGCTGCACAGTGTCAGAGATTTGATCGTGGGAAGTCACATAAGAGATGTGGTCTAAACGCATGGGGCAATTTTGCACCAACGGAAGGGGTGCTTTTTACCATCGGTAAACCATTGGTCTGACCGAATTACGCGCTACAAGCCAAATCTTGTGCGGGAATTACCCCTGAAATTAGATACTTTTCGACCGCCTGGTCAACGCATCCCGAACTGCGGTTATAGCCGGTATGGCCATCAGATTCATAGGAAATCAACTTCGAATTCATCAATAACGCTGCCAACTTAACTGCCCACTTATAAGGAGTAGCTGGATCATTACTTGTTCCGATTACCAAAACTGGTGAAGTTAAATTAATTGGTGCAGTAACCAATTCATACTTTGGTTTTGGTAGGAATTCACAATCAACATCGCCATACGCAACGTATCTACCAAAAAGTGGCGCCGCACTTTGGATTGCAGCAATATCTGTTTTGGAAACTGGGAAATCATCACAAGCAATTACAGTTAAAGAAACTGCTTCATTGGTTGTGTAGTGGCCATTTGAATCACGTCCAGTGTATTGATCTGCCATTTCAAGTAAGTTCCTGCCGTCACCATTAAATAAATTCTTAAGTGCAGTGCGAAGTTCAGGCCAGCCTAGTTCTTCGTTATATAAACCCATTGCGATTCCATACATTGCAAGTGATTCAGTTAATTTGCGATCACCAACTGTAATTGGGTTCTTACGTAAATCAGAGAGCTTGCTCTGCATCTGAGTGAAAATATCTCCGCTAAAGACACAAGAAGAGAGCTTCATGCAATCTTCGGCAAATGCCTTAAAGGCAGAGTCAAAACCTACTGCTTGTTGTAACGATTGTTCGAAAGAGTTAATAGTTGGATCAACTGCGCCATCTAATACAAAACGTCCAACTTTATTTGGGAAGAGTTTTGCGTATAGAGTTCCGAGATAAGTTCCGTATGACTTGCCTAGGAAATTTAACTTTTCATCACCAAGTAGCTCACGCAAAATATCCATATCTCGAGCTGCATTGGCTGTTGAATAGAAGGCTAAATACTTATTCTCTGCGCTGCATTTATTGGCAAAATCTTCACTATCTGCCCGCAAAGCAGCCATATCCGCTTCTGTTTCCGGGTAGCCAGAGGATGCATAAGCTGCATCGGTTTCAGAATCATTTAAGCAATCAATAGGGGCAGAGCGACCTACCCCGCGAGGGTCAAAGCCCACGATATTGAAGTTATCGATAATTTTCTGTGTAAAAACCCCAGCGTACGAATATGCATAATCAACGCCAGATCCACCAGGTCCACCAGGATTAATTACTAAATTACCAATGGCATTTGGAGTTGAGTGCTTCATGACCGCGATATCAAATTCGCCTAAATCTAAATTGTCATAGTCAATTGGAACTTTATAGGTCGCGCATTTAAACCCACCGTAGCAATCGTTCCAATTGAAATTCTGTTTGTAGTAACCAGAGATATTTGTGGCATCAATATTTTGATTGCTTGGTTCAAATGGGTTACTGGCTTTGGTAATTACATTTGCTAATGGGATTGCTAGCAGAACTAGTACACCTGCGATTGCAAGAAATTTAAGAGTTACTTTATTAATTCGCACATCAACGCTTCCATGACCAATAGCGGTGCGCCATTGCGCTGTAAGTTCTCGCGCGCTTTCATGATTGCATCCATTTTGGCCAATGTTTTCTGTGATTGAGTATTAGTTGCCATCTTATTGATCTGCTCTGACAATTCGGAATTGATTAAAGATTCGGTATTGCCTGCCTGCACCATAATTACATCGCGGTAGAAGGTAGCTAAATCTAAAAGTGCGCCATCTAAAGTGTCACGAGTAATGCGAGTAGCGCGAGACTTCTGCTCTTTCTCAAGTTCTTTTAACGCTTTGCCGCTGCCCTTGCCTAAAGCTGTAGATAACGCTTCATACTCTTTCTCATCTAGCGCTTCGGAAATCGCATCTGATTCGGCATTAGCTAAATCCACTAACTTTGCCGCTGCCGCATATGCAGTGGCCACTGAATTAATCTGGCTTGGAATCGAAAGAATCGCATGGCGGCGATTACGGACATCTTCATTGGTAGCCAGATGCCTTGCGCGACCAATGTGGCCCTGCGAAACTCGCGCAGCAAAATCAGCCATCTTCGGTGCGATCTGGTGCCTATTTACCAAGAACTTGGCGACATCATTATTTGATGGCGTATGCAATTGGATATGGCGACAACGAGATCTAATTGTCGGCAGGATGTCATGCAGAGTCGGTGCGCATAACAACCAGACAGTTCGAAGTCCTGGTTCCTCAATGGCCTTTAGCAGGGCATTTGCCGCTGATTCTGTTAGGCGATCAGCATCTTCCATCACGACAACGCGCCAGCCGGCCAAAGAAGGCGCCCAAGCGGTACGTGTTAATAGCTCGCGGACTTCATCAATCTTGATTGACAAGCCTTCGCTTCGCAAGATTTCAATATCAGGATGGGCACCAGATTTGGCAGTCACACAATCATTACAAGTTCCACATCCCTGCTGCTTACATACCAGCGCCTGCGCAAAAGCAATTGCGGCAGATGAACGGCCACTGCCCGGAGGACCAGTAAAGATCCAGGCATGTGTCATCTCTTGCGACTCTTCGCCAGAAGCTGCCGCTTTAACTGCAGCAGTTAGCGTTTCAACAATATGTTCTTGGCCAATGAGCTCGTCGTAGACGCTCACTTACTTTTCTTTCTGAGCGTTGGCTTCTTAATAATGCGCTTCTTCGTCTTTGGCTGCTTTTCGATTCGATTTAAATCACGAAGTTCAGATACGCGCGCAATGATCGCAGAATGAATCTCTTCAACGCTTTGGCGACCATCAACTACTAAATATCGCTCTGGATCTAATAACGATAACGATAGAAATTCTTGACGAACACGTTCGTGGAAAGCGACTGATTCACTTTCCAAACGATCACGTGATTTCAAGCGTCCGATGCCAATTTCCGCCGGTAGATCAATAATGATTGTAAGAGTTGGAATCAATGATTCAGTTGCCCAACGAGAGATACGACCAACTTCTCCTGGAGAAAGTACGCGACCTGCACCTTGATATGCAATAGATGAATCTAAGTAGCGATCAGTAATAACAATCTCGCCACGTTCTAGCGCCGGACGAATCTTGGTTTCAACATGGTGCGCGCGATCTGCTGCATAAAGAAGAGCCTCTGCGCGAGGGGAGACATGATCATGTGTATGTAACAAGATGTCGCGCAGTTCTTTACCTAAATCTGTTCCACCAGGCTCGCGTGTTAAAACAACGGTATGACCTTCGTGTTCTAAATATTCTAAAAGCATCTTTGATTGAGTTGATTTACCGCAACCTTCTCCGCCTTCGAATGAAATAAATACGCCCTTCGCATGGCCAGTAACCATTGCACCTAAATCACCACGAAGCGCTGCGACGATATCGCTCATTAGCGAAACGCCAGGACGATCGCGCATCTGGCGATAAGAAATGATTCCGATTAACCCAGCCAAAATTCCGGCAATCAAAATAGTTATTGATGCGCCGTTATATGTAACTTCAGAGTTAGCGAACTTAAAAGTGTGCTGCCCAACCGCTGCTGCGATCAAAGGCGCGATAGCTAAAACCGCTACTAAAACAATGCGAATCAGCGATTGCACGAAGGCAAAGGTGCGGCCACGAACTTCGTTTTCGACCTCCATGCCAAGCATGGTGAAGCCAGTAACCCAACTGATTCCGCTAAATGCGCCAAGGATTACGGTGACCATAACTGCAATTACCAAGTTACTAATTAACGCCAGCGCCACTAAGAAGAAGCCCGCCACCGCAAGTGAAGCGCCAAATAATCGTCGACGTGAGAATTGTGAAAGCACGCGTGGGCCAAATGCGATACCTGTTGCCAGGCCAGTAAACACTGAACCAAAGAGCACACCATACGCAGCGTCACCGCCACCAAGGTCGCTAACAAATGTTCGCGCTAATCCAATAACTGCACCGGCTGCCATAAATGCACCGACCATGCCAACAATAAGTCCGCGAACAATCTTTGATTGGCTAACAAAACGCCAACCTTCAAGAAGTGACTTCGCAATATTGTCGCCACCTTTTCCTGCAGCAGCGCCTTTTGGAATTTCTTCCATTCCGAAAACAATCCAAGCGGTGTACAAGAATGAAAGTGCATTTATATAAAGTGCGACGCTAGTTGTATTGCCATTTAAGAATGGGAAGATTGCAGTTAGCGCACCAGAGATCAAAGCTAAAATCGAAAATAGTCCCGCAGCAATCGGCGCAGTTCCGTATGCTGCCAATAATGAAACTTGGTTTGCAGCTTCTAACTTCTCCTTAGGTACCAAGTTAGGGACCGAAGCTTCTTTAGCTGGAGACCAGAATAAAGTTATACATTCCACCAAAATTGTCGCGGCATATAACCAGTAGTAATTCTGATAAACCGCAATAGATATGTATAAAGCGCCACGCAAAATATCTGCAATCACCATCAATTTACGGCGATCGAATTTATCTGCAATCACGCCTGCGATTGGACCCAAGAAAACCGAAGGAAGAAGGCGTGCAATAAAGACGCCGGCAATAGCGAAGTTTGCTGTTGAGTAATTACCTTGCGATAACTTCTGCGCCATCGCAGTTGTCGCTAGCAAACCCAACCAATCACCCAATGACGAAAGCGCCATTGATTGCCATAAACGGCGGAATGCAGGAATCGCTAAGACTCCCCTGGTCTCATCTTGACCCGGGGCGGCAGGCGTTGGGAGCGTCTTTGCCATAGAGGTGAAGTCTATCGGGCAGCGTAAATGGCTTTAAATTAGGCTAAAACAGACAGCAGTGAGATTAAACCCA
>CAZMDJ010000051.1:5662-8300 GCA_964565165.1 uncultured Actinomycetes bacterium
TGATACGAATCGTCTTTGTTTAATCTGCCTAAGCGAACACAGCATGCATTATGCGACTTTAAGTAATCTGTAATTAGTGCTCGACAAATTTCATCGGGAGTTGGTTTGTTGGCTAACCAACCAACAAAACCTTGCATTATTTCCATTAAATGTCACCTCATGGAGCGTGGGCAGTAGGGCAATTACTGAGAAGTAGCCTAAAGGGTTGGTGGGACATTTTTAATATCGCTTCGAGATATATCAGATTCTAGTTCCGCTATTAGAGAGGATTTTGGCAACACCGCACTTCCTTAAGATGCCCATATATCTGTCCACATCTAAATAAGTAGCCTCTTGCAACCCTTTTGCAGATGCCCTTACTCCATGCGTACTGAAGGCGTTGATTCTTAGCTGCATATTCGGGTCTACCGCCATCAACCACTTTGCGGTAGCTACAAGATCTAAATCTGAATCATTAACACCAGGGATTAAAAGTAACCGCACTTCATGCAGTGTGTGGTTCCCAGCCAAGTACTTAATTGACTCGAGTACATTAAAATTCGAATTGCCAGTGAGCGCTACATGTTTTTCTTCATCTAGAACCTTTAGGTCAAGCATCACGCCATCAGTTACTTGAATTAGTTTTTCCCATGTTTCCAATGATGCATTTCCGTTACTATCTATATATCTGGTTAAAGTCTCTAGAACTGGGTCTCTATGCATTTTTTTGAACAACTCCAAGATGAAGTCATCGTGAAGCGTTGCTTCTCCACCTGAAACAGTAACTCCTGAAATAAACGGAGTTGCTTCTCGAATTTCTTTTAACAAACTTTCCACGTCCCTATCCACTGCACGTGAAGTATGAAGAGGAATTGTTTGTGGATTATGACAAGCAATGCAATTGAAATTGCAACCTTGCGTAAAAATAACAAATCGATTTCCCGGACCATCTACCCAAGAAAATGGAATCGTTTTAACTATTGGAGCCCGCTGCACTCTCGTGGCTCACTACTCTCTTTAAATTCCTATGATCCACATGTGAACCCGCAACTGAACCTGCACCAAGCTTGGTGCTTGAATGCCTAGCGTTGGGGATTTTTGCCAAATCAGATTTCCGCACCAAATAACCCGTAATGCGAATGAAATCATTACTATCTAAATTAAATGTAAAATCGCGCATTCCTGCTTCAAAGGCGCCACGAATAATATCTACGACTGCTTGTGGATTATTTACAGCTGTTTCATCAAAGCTCAACACGTCGCTTATTCCAGATGCAAATAAATGATGATGTCTTGCAACCGTTTTAAGGTGATGGAATAAATCTGGCTCAGCTCCAACAGGTATTCGCGTGCCTGCAGTTACATCAATATCAATATCGATACCTGATTGACTATGTAGGAAAGCCTTGCCGCCATTTCCTTGGCAGTATGGCATGTCTATCTCTGCAACCAACGCTGCGATTCTTGAGGTTATTTTGTAACCTAAGTCGTCTGCAATTGAACTTTGTCCGTATCGATCTTCACTGCCGGAACGTTTCATCAAAATATTGACCGCTTCTGCCAATCCAAAGATGCCAAACATCGCTGAAAAATTATCAAGCGAGATTAAACCTTCTTTTACCAACCAATCGGATGTGAAGAAGTTGGATTTCTCGACAAGGAAATTAATGCGGGCAGCCATCAGCTCTGCCATTAAATTAACGTACCTGGGCAGCTCTTCATTTAGGTACTGATCGGTATTGCATTCAGATTCAAGCGCTACTTTCTTCAAATTCAAACGATTTAAAGTGTGTGAACCTCCACCTATTTTCAATGAGTTGTAGCAACTTACTGCGGCATATTCGCTTCCTAAATCATCTACCATCATTGGGTGGCTTATGAAATGTGGTTTTCCGCAAGCAAATACTGTGGCGATAGCATCTGAAAGATATTCATCACTGGTTATTGCTGGGTCAACTTTGAGAGAAATATTTGGAACTACTTGTAGCAATTCTCTTTCTAGCTTGAATATTGTCTTTGAAACGCGATTGTATTCCGGACTTAAATTCGTGTGAGCAAATGCATCCGGGAACATTCTGTCTAGCGACATCCAGAAAAGTTTGAGTTTCCTATATAAATCTCCATCACTAACCTTTTCTACATAAGGAAGTAATAATGTATCTAAGTCGCCAAAATAAACTGGGTATCCAGTAATTGACATTGTGTTGCTATACATTATTAATAGAAAAGTTAATGCTTCATCTAAGTTAGTTGCTTGTGGCAATTCCAAATATTCTGATCCGTTATCTAAAACTTTCTTGTAATCCGGCAAGATATACCGCGGTCTATACGGCGCATTACCTTCATACATGTCACAGATGATTCGTTTTTCCAACGCATTTGAGCATTCGGTAGAAATTTCTGGATATTCAAGTAAGTTTTCGGCTAAAGTAGCCAAGCCTGAAACTTTTTGCTTGTATGTATGTGAAGCGCTAGTCACGATTTCACGGATTTGCTCAAGCGTTGTCATGCAGTTAGTTTAAGAATTTCGTGAGATGCAAAATAGCAATATTCGAGGGAGTAGCCCTCAAAAGATAAGAAGAGAGTAGGCCCAGACGGGATCGAACCGTCGACCCACGGATTAAAAGTCCGTTGCTCTACCGACTGAGCTATAGGCCCC
>CAZMDJ010000052.1:0-4657 GCA_964565165.1 uncultured Actinomycetes bacterium
TTTGCTGGCCAAATTGCAGTTCCGCCATATGCCGCTTGGTGGATTCACGCTTAACTCTCTACCGGCACTTTAGATAACTCACATTTCACAGAGCGCCACCCCATGCTCATTTTCAAATGTAGTTCAGGTGAACAGATAGGGTTTTCAACATATTCCCCACCCCACTAACAAAAGGAATAAAGACCTTTCATATGAAAAAGAAAATCTCGTTAGTCGGTGCGTTCGCTCTCTTTGCAGCAACACTTGCATTGGCACCAGCAGCATCATCTGCAGAGCAGTACAGCATCCCAGCTGCGCCTAAGAATGTAACCGCTTCAGTTTCATCAGCGGGCATCATGGTCAAATGGGTTGCACCATCAAATGTTCAACCAGAGGTAACAACATATGTTGTATCTGGCGGACAAGGTTCATGCCCAATTTATGTTTCGCCTACAAAGGCGCATATGCAGACAATTCTTCCGGTAATTGCTGGCCAGACTTCAGTTACTCCGACAGTTGTTGCGGTTAACGCATACGGCATCAGCGCACCTGGTACTGCAAAGACCATCGGCGCAGCTGCACTTGCAAATGTAAATAAGCGTTCAGACCTACGCGTAATTCAGCTTAATCAATTAAGCGATTTCCACGGCGCAATTGAAGGAACTTCATCAAATGCTGGCGCAGCTATTCTGACCACTGCATTTGCTAAGGACCGCGCTGCGGTTCCAGCAACATTCACACTTTCAGCTGGCGATAATTTCGGTGCATCTCCTGCAATCTCTTCAGAGTTTGAGGAAATTCCAACAGTTGAAGCTATGAACCTAATGAAGTTCGACGTTTCGACATTTGGTAATCACGAACACGATCGCGATATGGCGCATATCGTTAAGATGATTAATCTTTCAACAAACAAGTGGGTTGTTTCTAACTACTCATCACTTACACCTCTTAATTCAGGTGCAAATAAAGTTACAGATTATGTAATCATCGAACGCGGTGGCGTAAAGCTTGGCGTTGTAGGTATGAATACACCGGAAACAGTTGATGTAGTTCTTCCAAGCAACCTATCTGGCATCACAATCTCACCAGATACCGCTTACATCAATAAGGCAATTGCAAAGGCTAAGGCAGCAGGCGCAGATCTTGTTGTTGTGCTTAACCACCAAGGTTGGGCTGAGAACAAGGGCGGCGTTGCATCAGGAACTTTAAATACATCAGCTGCCGGAATTAAGGGCGCAACTGTTGTATTTGGTGGACATAGCCACTTGCTTTACAACACAATTTCAGCGAATACCCGTTGGTCTGCGGCACAAGTTGTAGCTCAGGTTCCAAACTCAGGTGTTTCATATAACCAAGTTTCTGTATGTATGAATTCATCAAAGGTTATTGGAGCACATGTAAACGTAGTAACTGCTGCTTCAATTTCTAAATTAACACCAGATGCAACAGCAGCTGCGCTAGTTAAGAAGTACAAGGATCAGGTTTCTGCAAAGCTTGATGTGAAGATTGGCCAAGTTTCAGGCATCTTCCCTCGTGGCGGTTCTCCAGCTGTTGAACGTTCAGGTGAAACTGAAATGGGTAATTACATGGCAGATCTTGTACGTGCATCAACAAAGACACAGCTAGCGATCATCAACGGTGGCGGTATCCGCGATACCTTCCCTGCGAAGACTTATACACCGACAGATAAGACTCTGGTCCGTCCTGCAACAGGTGTAACTGGTCCTTACGATGTAACTCTTGGTGATGCGTTAACCGTGTTCCCATTTGGAAACTACGTAGCAACTACAAAGATGACAGGTGCAGATATCTGGAAGGCGATCGAAAATGGCGTCTCTCAATATCCATCTGCTGGTCGCTTCCCTCAGATCTCAGGATTCAAGTTTGCATTTGATCCTGCTAAGGCAGCGTTTAGCCGCGTAACTTCAATTAAGACTTCTGATGGAAAAGATATTCCTAATGATGGATCAGTTGAATTTACCGTTTCAACAGTTGACTTCATGGTTTCAGGTGGAGATGGATATGTTGATGTATTCCATCCAACAACTGCGAAGATCGGTGGCCTATTGGTAGACATTTTGGTTGCTGGTCTAAAGGCTGATTTAGCATCTGGCAAGGTAACTCAATTACCTAAGCTAGAAGGTCGCATCACAAAGCCTTAACGGGTAATAAAAAAGCCCCGGGGAAATATCCTCGGGGCTTTTTTGTTTAGAACTACTTCTTCTTTTTATTCTCTAATTCACCGACTAGCTTGAACTGACCATCACCAAGCTGTCCTTGAGATGCATAAAGTTCCAACTTTGCGCGGGTATCTGCGATATCTAGATTGCGCATTGTCAGCTGGCCAATTCGATCTACCGGGCCAAATGCAGCATCTTCAGTACGCTCCATTGAAAGCTTCTCTGGATGATAGCTAAACGCAGGTCCTTCAGTATTAATAATCGAATAATCATCGCCGCGACGTAAACGAAGAGTTACTGTGCCAGTTACTGCAGATGCAACCCAACGTGTTAGTGATTCGCGAAGCATCAAAGACTGTGGATCAAACCAACGACCTTCGTAAAGAAGTCGACCTAAGCGACGACCCTCTGCGTGATAGTTAGCGATGGTATCTTCATTGTGAATCGCGGTAATCAAACGCTCGTAAGCAATAAATAGCAGAGCCATACCTGGAGCTTCATAAATTCCGCGGCTCTTAGCTTCGATGATTCGGTTCTCGATTAAATCTGACATGCCAAGACCGTGGCAACCACCAATTTCATTGGCGGTTTTCATGAGTTCTACAACATCCTCAAAGCGCTTGCCGTTAATTGCAACTGGTCGACCTTGCACATATTCGATAGTTACATCTTCTGAATCAATCTTTACCGCTGGATCCCAGAACTTAACGCCCATAATTGGATTAACGATTTCAAGACTTGAATTTAGGAACTCAAGAGATTTCGCTTCATGAGTTGCGCCAAGAATATTTGCATCAGTTGAGTACGCCTTCTCTACGCTATCGCGATAAGGAAGGTTGTGCTTAACAAGGTACTCAGACATTTCTGTGCGTCCACCAAGTTCGGAAACAAACTGCTGATCAAGCCATGGCTTATAAATACGTAGCGCAGGGTTTGCAAGAAGTCCGTAACGATAGAAGCGTTCGATGTCATTACCTTTGTAGGTAGAACCATCGCCCCAAATTGAAACCTGATCTTCAAGCATTGCACGGACCAGAAGTGTTCCGGTAACTGCGCGACCAATTGGAGTGGTGTTGAAG
Source organism: uncultured Actinomycetes bacterium (assembly GCA_964565165.1). GTDB lineage: Bacteria > Actinomycetota > Actinomycetes > Nanopelagicales > Nanopelagicaceae > ZLKRG08. The sequence continues at coordinate 3,239 of CAZMDJ010000052.1, forward strand.
TACTGCTTTCCTCCAGCTCGGATATGGAATGCGCCGCAAGCGATTGCAGCTAAACCTTCTTCGACCATTGCAGTCTTGCAATCCACTAAACGTGAACCTTCTGCACCATATTGCTTTGCGCGACCTGGAACTGATGCGATATCTGGTTCGTCGTACTGGCCAAGGTCGGCCGTATATGTAAATGGAATTGCACCGTTATTGCGCATCCACGCAACCGCTACAGAGGTGTCGAGACCTCCGGAGAATGCGATACCAACACGCTCTCCGACTGGAAGTGAGCCAAGTACTTTAGACATGGGGCGCAGTCTAATACGCTTCTTACATGCTCGGAAAATTCAATCGAAAATTGGCTCTACTAATCACTTCTGGTGTCGGAACTATGGCTTGCGCATACATCTTCGCAGGCATCGCATTGATTTCACTGCCGAAAGCAATCGCATCTCACGATGTAATCGTCATCGTCTCTTGGGTGGCGCAGACATTCCTGCAATTAGTCTTGCTTTCAATCATCATGGTTGGACAGCAAATTAGTTCAGAGAAAGTAGATCAACAGATCTCAGAAACTCATGCCGCATCACTTGGAGAGTTCGAATTAGCTAAGCTCGAAGTTGCAGAGCTAAAGCAGATTTCTGCAGAGGTCCATCAACTACTTAAAGAGATCCACCAGAAAATTAATTAAGCGAAGTGCGCTGAAATTTCGCGAAGTTGATTTGTATGAGCAACGATATGTCCGTCCGCTTTTTCAAATAACTCGCTGAGCGTTACTGGCCCAAGTTCTGGGTGGTTAGAAACTTGATCCCAATCAGCATCGGTAGCATTTGCAAGAATCTCCGAAACAAGAGCGCGGATTCCGACGAACGCAGCTAGCGAAGTCTTTACTTTGCGCTTGGCATAATTAACGCGCTCTGGATATGCCTCTTCATCAAATGGTTGAATGTTTGGTGATTCGTCGCCAATTGCGTGTAGGTAACGCGACGCGAAATGTAACTCGCCATCAGCCATATGGTGCATTACGTATGCAGCCGACCATCCGCCTTCGACCATTGTGTAGCGGTGCGCTTCAGGGATTGTTGAAAGCACATCTTGGAATTCTTTACCGTGTACCGCAAATCGCTCTAATCTATCTTGGCTGCTCATGGACTAAAGTTTAGCCATGTCTAAGTGGTGGAACGAAGCCGTTATTTATCAGATTTATCCTCGCTCATTTCAAGATAGCAATGGCGATGGTGAAGGCGATCTAAAAGGAATTACCTCACGCTTGGAATATGTTCGCGACCTTGGAGTCGATGCAATCTGGTTAAGCCCGTTTTATACAACGCCTAATAAAGATGGCGGATATGACGTTGCAGATCCACGCAATGTGGATCCACGTTTTGGAAACCTAGCCGATGCTAAAGAGCTCTTTGATAAGGCGCATGC
>CAZMDJ010000052.1:4757-8249 GCA_964565165.1 uncultured Actinomycetes bacterium
CGCTTCTGGATTGATTTAGGCGCAGATGGATTCCGAATCGATGTTGCACACGGTTTAGCTAAAGAATTGATTCACGTGGATCACCATGATCCTCAAGGATTAAGCGATGCGCTGCGTCTAGATGTATTAATGGATGCAGATAAACGAACAGCATTCTTGGCAAACATTCCATTCTTTGACCGCGATGGTGTTCACGATATTTACCAAGAGTGGCGCAAGATTTTTGATTCTTATGGAGATCGCGACATCATGGCTGTTGCCGAAATCTGGGTTCACCCACCAAAGCGCGCAACTTTGTATGTTCGTCCAGATGAACTACATCAATTCTTTAATTTCGATGTTATGAATGCTCCATTTGAATCTGATTATCTATACACCGCAATTTCAGATATGTTGAAGTTGGTTAAAGAGCAGAACGCTTGGCCAACTTGGTGTTTATCAAACCATGATTCAGAACGTGTAGCTTCAAGAATTGGTGCAGATGCAGCGCGAGCTATGGCGCTATTTATTTTAGGTTTACCTGGCTCTGCATATGTTTATAACGGTCAAGAACTAGGTTTACCTTCTGGTGATATGGCAGATTCTGATCGCCAAGATCCAATTTTCTTCCGCACTGGTGGCAAGCAGAAGGGTCGCGACGGAGCACGTGTACCTATGCCATGGAGCGGTCAAAGCGCACCATTTGGATTCACCACTGGTAAACCGTGGTTACCTTTACAAGAAGCCTGGAAAACATTCACTGTAGAACATGAAGATAAAGATCCAAACTCTTCTCTTAATCTTTATCGCGCTGCGTTAAAGATTCGTAAAGAGAACTTTGTCGGTAGCGGTGAAATTACCTGGACAAATAAAGATGGGGTTCTTTCTTACAAGCGCGGTGCAATTGAAGTTGTTATTAACATTTCAAACGCGGAACACCCAATTACTGGAAAAGTACTTCTTTCCAGTCATCCAGTAACAAATTCACTGCCACCTAAAGCGGCGGTCTGGTTACTGTCCTAAGTGTTTGATTGATTCACGAGGATGATCTTTGCTCTTCTCGTGAATCTTTCGAAGTTGTAATTCGAAACTTTTAACAGCGTCATCGAAAGCAGCAACATCATTAAATTCAGATGCTTCTGCACGTACAAGAGGTCCTGCTCCTTTTGCAGTCAGGACAACCTTGTGTGATTGCTTTCCTTGTTTGGGATTCTGCTCGTGAATAATTTCAACTTCCACTCGATCCATCATTACATTAAATCGACCAAGCGCTTGTAATTTTTCAGTTGCGATATCTTTAAAATCGTCAGCTAAATGTGCTTGACGTGTATGGAAAACAATTTGCATTTGTAAAACCCTTCTCTAGGGTGGTTACAAGTAAGTCTAGACTTAAGCGTCTTCAAATTCATCATCATCTGCCCAAACAGATGCTGGTGAATCTTCTTGTTTCTCAACCCAAGAGAGGAATGATCCGACCGCTTTAAACGAAAGCACAGCAAAAGTCGCAAGCGCAGCAATACGTCGGATGAACTTCATATGGAAATTATATCTAAATAACTTCCAGCGCTTGCTTAATATCATCCCAGAGGTCTTCTACATTTTCTAGACCAACGCTTAGACGAATTAAGTTCTCAGGCACTTCATGACTCTCTGAAGCCCAACGGCGGCGGCGCTCCCAGAGAGTCTCCACTCCTCCAAGGCTGGTTGCATGGGTAATTAACTTCGCTGCTTCGCAAATCTTCTCTGCTGCTGCAGCATCCCCATTGATTTCAAAAGAAAGCACTGCGCCAAAACCATTCATAAATGATTTAGCTCGTTCATGCTGAGAATCAGTCGGTAGCCCTGGGTAGCGAACTTTTGCAATCTTAGGATGTTCGCTTAAGCGCTTTGCAATCTCAAGTGCAGATTCTGAACCCATCTTTAAACGTGCCGGGAAGGTACGAATTCCGCGAAGTGCAAGCCATGCCTCAGTTGGGCCAGGAATCGCTCCACCTAATTGACGCTGGTTTGAAATGCGAGCAAATAACGCTTCATCATTTGTAGATACAGATCCCATTAGTACATCGCTATGTCCGGCAAGAAACTTAGTAACTGAATGAACAACCAAATCTGCGCCTAGTTCTAATGGGTTCTGATTTAGCGGTGTAGCGAAGGTGCTATCTACTGCAACGCCAATACCTGCCTGCTTTGCCGCTTTAATAACGACTGGCAGATCAACTACATCAAGTCGTGGATTAGTTGGAGATTCCAACCAAAGTAATTGTGTTCCAGGAATTGCAGCCAAAACTTCTTCGGTATTGCAAACATCAATAAAGCGAACTTCTAAGCGACCGCTTTCATTAGCTTGCCCAAGTACGCTCATCACGCCGTTGTAACCTTGATTAGAAGCGGTAACCACTGCACCAACTGGCAACATATTAAATACGGCGCTAATTGCCGCCATGCCAGATGAGAAAATTAAAGTGTGTTGAGCGTTTTCTAATTGGCTAATTGCCTCTTCAACTGCGCTCCAAGTTTCATTTCCAAAACGACCATAACCAACCGGTGCTCCAGCTAAGAAAGTTGATGTTAATTGGATTGGTGGATTTAGCGACTCTCCTGCTTTATGTGCAGGACGTCCAGCTGCAATTGCTTTGGTCTCTTTCCTCATGCGGGAAAGAATAACTTAACTATTTAATATCGCCATCGCCGCGTTGTGACCCGGAATACCGCTAACTGCTCCACCGCGCTTAGCGCTAGAACCGCAGATGTAAACATTAGGTAAATTACTTTCTACGCCCCACTTACCAACCTCTTCATCACTTTCCGCAAATGGAAGAGTTAAATCCTTATGGAAGATATTTCCACGAGGCAAAAAGACATCTGCCTCAAGATCTAGCGGTGATTTCGCTTCAATACATGGCTTGCCATCTTTACCATGAGCAATTACATCTTCAAGTGGTTCAGCTAAGAAATGATTTAGGCCGGCGATCGCCTTTTCCAATACTAATTTAGTTGTTGCTTTGTTTCCCTCTTCGTATGCTGTTGCTGGAGTATGTAAACCAAACAAGGTAAGTGTTTGGTAACCCTCTGCTTGTAGCTCTGGGCTTAAAATTGAAGGGTCGGTAAGTGTGTGACAGTACATCTCAGCAGGAATCACATCTGGAATATTTCCCATCACCGCTTGATCGTATGCACGTTCTAACTCATTGAAACTTTCATTCATATGAAGTGTGCCAGCAAAAGCTAACTTTGGATCAATTCCAGATTTAAGTTGCGGCAATCGCTTTAACAGCATGTTGATCTTAATTTGTGAACCTTCAAGACTGCTACGAGTATCGATTTTATCTGTCACAAATTCAGGGGCAGCATTACTTAAGAAATGCTTAGCTTGGAATTTGCGTCCTGAAATATCAGTTACTTGAACTCCGGTTGCATCTGCATCGATATCTACTACCTTCGCAGAACATTCAATTTCAACGCCATTCGAGATGGCAACGCGTTGAAGTTCAGCGATAAATGCGCCCATACCTC
>CAZMDJ010000053.1:0-8024 GCA_964565165.1 uncultured Actinomycetes bacterium
AATGAAGAGTTAGTAATTGTTCGAGACATTGAAGTCTTCTCTCAATTCGAACATCACTTAACTCCATTCCATGGAGTTGCACACGTTGGTTACATTCCAAAAGGAAAGATCACCGGACTTTCAAAGATCGCACGACTAGTTGATGTATTTGCACGCCGCCCTCAGGTTCAAGAACGTTTAACTTCTCAGATTGCAGATGCAATGGTTGAAATTCTTGATTGTGCTGGCGTTATTGTCATTATTGATTGCGAACATTTATGTATGTCTATGCGCGGCGTACGTAAAGCAGAGGCGCGCACCATTACCTCTGCTGTGCGTGGAGAACTTCGTAATGCAGCTACACGTGCTGAAGCGATCAGCTTAATTACAAAAGGTTAATTAATGACTTTAGTAATGGGCATTTTAAATGTCACACCAGATTCGTTTTCAGATGGTGGAGATTATTTAGATCCTAAGAAAGCTATTGCTCGCGGCCTTGAAATGATTGAAGAGGGCGCGACCATCATTGATGTTGGCGGCGAATCAACAAAACCTGGTGCGGATCGTGTAACACTTGAAGAAGAGTTAACTCGCGTGATTCCAGTTATTCATGCACTTGCCAAGACTGGCGCCAAAGTTAGCGTTGACACTATGCGTGCTGAAGTTGCAGCAATGGCGGTTGCCGCTGGCGCGAGCATTATTAATGATGTAAGTGGCGGTCTTTCAGACCCAGCTATGCATGCAACTGCAGCAGCGTTAAAGGTGCAATACATCTGCATGCACTGGCGCGGAGAATCGAAAAATATGGATTCTCTAGCAGTTTATGAAGATGTAACTATGGATGTAATTAATGAGCTAACTAAACAAGTGGCTTCAGCGCTGTTGGCGGGAATCGAACCTACAAAGTTAGTGGTGGATCCAGGTTTAGGTTTTGCAAAGAACGCAGAACAGAACTGGGAAATTCTGCGCAATATCGATAAGTTCAAAGAACTTGGTTTTCCAATTCTGGTCGGTGGATCACGTAAGCGTTTCTTAGGCGGAAGCGAACCATTAGAACGCGAAAGCGCATCAATTGCATTGACAACTTGGCTAGCTACAAAACATATTTGGGGTGTGCGCACACATACCGTTAAGCCTCACGTTGAAGCGATTAAAGTTGTTGGACAGGTCCTATGAGCGACCGTATCGAACTAAAAGGAATTGAAGCTTTCGGTTATCACGGCGTATTTCCAGAGGAACGACGTGATGGTCAACTTTTCTACGCTGATATCTGCGCAGAGTTAGATTTAGAGGCGGCATCAAATAGCGATGCCCTTGAAGATACTGTCGATTACGGCGCAATGGTGGATTTAGTAGTCGAAGATATTCAAGATGATCCTTGCGATTTAATCGAACATTTAGGTGGACGTATCGCTGATCGCATCCTCTTTGAATTCCATAAAATCAATCGAGTTTCAGTAACAATTCATAAACCTAGTGCACCAGTAAATGGCAACGTGCTTGATATTGCAGTAACTATCGAACGCAATCGATGAAAGCGGTTATTGGGCTGGGTTCTAATATCGGTAACCCAAAAGAGAATTTAGATTTAGCGCTTGCGTTACTTCGCGAAGCCACAGATGTGGTTAAAGTTTCAAGTTATTACGTCACAAAGCCTGTTGGTTATGAAGATCAACCAGATTTTGTTAATGCCGTCTGCATTATTGAAACAGAGCTTCCGGCAATGGAGCTTTTAAATATGTTGCACGGGATTGAGAAAGCGATGGGGCGCGCACGAACCATCAAATGGGGTCCGCGCACACTTGATTTAGACATCATTCAATATGGCACTTTGCTTTCGAAGGCGGAGGAGTTAACGCTTCCTCACCCGCGTGCACACGAGCGTAAATTTGTTTTAGAACCGTGGTCAGAGATTGAACCTGATGCAATTCTTCTGACTCACGGCAAGATTTCAGAGTTATTAAGTAAGTTATAATTTCCCAGTACCCGGTACCCACGATGGACTGGAGTGTTAAATGGAAAAAGGCTTTGTGCCAACAATGGGCGCGTTGCATGCTGGTCATGCTGCGTTAATTTCTGCTGCGCGCAAGCGAAGCGAGAACGTTGTAGTTAGCGTCTTTGTAAACCCATTGCAATTTAATGATCCTGAAGATTTAAAGAAGTATCCGCGCACACCAGAACGTGATCGTGAAATTGCACTTGAAGCAGGCGCAACCGAAGTTTGGTTTCCTACTTATGAAGAGATTTATCCATCAAATCCTGTTGTAATTGAGGCCGGTCCAGTGGGCAACCTCTTTGAAGGCACCTCAAGACCTGGACATTTCAGCGGCATGTTAACTGTGGTTAAACGCTTATTTGATTTAGTGCAACCTGATTTTGCGGTATTCGGAGAGAAAGACTTTCAGCAACTATTTCTGATTAAAGAGATGGTGAAGCAATTCAATTTACCAATCGATATCGTCTCGCATCCGATTGTTCGTGAATCTGATGGTCTTGCTATGTCATCTCGTAACGTTCGATTATCACCAGAAGATCGCCAGAAAGCGTTGATTATTTATAAGGCGCTCAACTCTGGTCGCGAACATTTGAGAGAAATTTTAGATTCAGAACCCGCTTGGAAAACTGACTATGCAACGGTGATAAACCCTGAGAATTTCAAAGAAGAAATTGCGCCAAAACAACGTGCCATCGTGGCAGGTTGGATTGGCGGAATCCGACTAATAGACAACATGGAGTACTGATGCTGCTAACAATCGACGTTGGAAATACAAATACCGTACTAGGTACTTTCCTAGGTGAAGATTTAGTTCATTCATGGCGCGTTAAGACAGATCCACGAAGCACTGCAGACGAACTATGGCTGCAGATGCGCGCATTAGTCGAAGGCATCGATATCACTGGTCTATCTATCTGCTCTACTGTTCCGGCAACACTTCGCGAGATGCGTACGATGATTGCGCAGTATTTTTCAGAAACTCCAACCACAATCGTTGAACCAGGTATCAAAACCGGCGTTCCGCTTTTAGTTGATAATCCAAAAGAGATCGGCGCAGACCGCATTGTTAATACCCTTGCAGCGCACACTCTTTATGGCGGTCCTGCGATCGTGGTTGATTTTGGTACTTCCACAAATCTTGATGTGGTTTCTCCAAAAGGAGAATTTCTAGGAGGTGCTCTTGCACCTGGTATTGAAATTTCGGTTGATGCACTTGCACAGCGCGCAGCGCAGCTTCGAAAAGTGGAGTTAATTAAGCCCCGCTCTGTAATTGGTAAGAACACCGTTGAAGCGCTTCAATCCGGAACAATCTATGGATTTGCAGGCCAAGTTGATGGATTGGTTAATCGAATTTCTGATGAGTTGCAGGATCAATTCAAAGAACGCCCAACAGTTATCGCGACAGGTGGATTAGCGCCACTGATTTTTGGCGTTGCAGATACTTTGGACGAACATGAGCCTGATTTAACGCTGATTGGGCTACGTCTGATTCACGAGCGTAATAACTAATTAGATAGACTCGCGCCCGTTATGAGCGAAAATTTAGAACTCCCAGAGCAGTTACGTATCCGCCGCGAGAAGCGCGAACGTATTATCGAATCAGGCAAAGAGGCATACCCAGTCTCTGTGCCACGCACCAAGTCTCTGGCTGAGATTCGCGCTAAGTACGAAGGCCTTGCAACCGATACCGCAACTGGCGACATTGAATCGGTAACTGGACGCATTATCTTTAAGCGCGATACCGGAAAGCTTTGCTTTGCAAATATTCGCGAAGGTGAAGGCACCGAACTCCAAGTAATGCTTTCATTAGATAAAGTTGGAGAAGCGCAATTAGATTCATGGAAATCTGAAATGGATCTTGGTGACATTGTTTCTGTTACTGGTGAAGTAATTACTTCAAAGCGCGGAGAACTTTCGATTTTGGCTAACGAATATATGTTGGCATCAAAGGCGCTACGTCCGCTTCCGGTAGAACATAAAGAGTTAAATGAAGAGACTCGCGTTCGTCAACGTTATGTAGATTTAATTGTTCGTCCGCAAGCGCGCGAAATGGCACGTATTCGCCCTAAGGTCATGAACTCACTACGCAATACCTTTGCCGCACAAGATTTCCTTGAAGTTGAAACACCAATGCTTCAAGTTATGCACGGTGGTGCAGCGGCGCGTCCATTTAAGACCCACTCAAATGCATACGACATTCCGCTATTCCTACGTATTGCGCCAGAACTATTCTTAAAGCGTTGCGTCGTTGGTGGCATCGAGCGAGTATTTGAAATCAATCGTAACTTCCGCAATGAAGGCGCTGATTCCAGCCACTCACCAGAGTTTGCAATGATTGAGTCATATCAGGCATACGGAGATTGGCGCACAATCGCTGATTTAACTCGTTCTTTAGTTCAGAACGCTGCGATGGATGTATTTGGAACTCACGTTGTCACTCACCACGATGGTCGTCAATCAGATCTCGGTGGCGAGTGGGCAGAAGTTTCACTTTATGAAGTAATTTCAAATGGCGTTGGCCAAGAAGTAACTGCGTTAACTCCGTATGCAGAGTTAAAGAAAATCGCAGATAAATTAGGCATGAAGGTAGATCCAAAATGGATCACCGGAAAGCTTGCTGAAGAAATCTTCGAACATGTTGGCAAGGAACATTTAATTAAGCCAACATTCGTAATGGGATTCCCAGTTGATACCTCACCACTTGTGCGCCAGCACCGCGAAATTCCTGGCGTGGTAGAGAAGTGGGATTTATATGTTGATGGTTTCGAATTAGCAACAGGTTATTCAGAGTTAATTGATCCAGTTATTCAACGCGAACGTCTTGAAGAGCAGGCAAAACTTGGCGCTAAGGGCGATGAAGAAGCGATGCCGCTTGATGAAGATTTCTTACGCGCAATGGAGTTCGGTATGCCTCCGATGGGCGGAATGGGAATGGGCGCAGATCGTTTGTTGATGGCGCTTACAGGTTTAGGTATTCGCGAAACAATTCTCTTCCCGTTGGTAAAGCCAGAATAAATATGTCAATCGTTGTACGCCCTGCGAAGACTTCTGATGTCAAAGGCATCCGAAAGTTAATCGACACTTACGCGCCACAACGAAGAATTCTTTCTAAAGAGACAGTTACTCTTTACGAATCAGTGCAAGAGTTTGTCGTCGCAGTTGATGGTGATGAAGTAGTTGGTTGCGGAGCGCTTCACGTACTTTGGGAAGATGTTGCCGAAGTTCGTACCGTTGCAGTTAATGAAAATTTGCGCGGTAAAGGCGTGGGCCATCAGATCCTTGAAATTCTAATTGCCCGAGCAGAAGCGGTCGGAGTTAAGAAGCTCTTCTGTCTAACATTTGAGACCGAATTCTTTGGCCGCCATGGCTTCACTGAAATCGTCGGGGCGCCGGTCGACCCTGAGGTTTATCAGCAACTCCTTCGCAGTTATGACGAAGGTATCGCCGAACTCTTGGATTTGGAGTCTTCTAAGCCAAATACCCTCGGAAATACCCGCATGATCAAAATATTGGGGGCATAAAAACTCCGCTTTATTGGTTAGGCTATTTACAACCAAGGAGGTCCATCGATGTTTGAGCGCTTTACAGACCGAGCTCGCCGCGTAGTCGTACTGGCACAGGAAGAAGCTCGCCTGCTCAACCACAATTACATTGGCACTGAGCACATTCTGCTTGGACTAATTCATGAGGGCGAAGGCGTTGCAGCTAAAGCTCTCGAATCAATGGGCATCTCACTTGATGCAGTGCGCGGCCAAGTCGAAGAAATTATCGGCCAAGGTCAGCAAGCACCATCAGGACATATTCCGTTTACTCCACGTGCAAAGAAAGTTTTGGAACTTTCACTACGTGAAGCGTTACAACTTGGCCATAACTACATTGGCACCGAACATATTCTTCTTGGACTTATCCGCGAAGGCGAAGGCGTTGCAGCACAGGTTCTTGTAAAACTTGGCGCAGATTTAAATCGCGTTCGTCAGCAAGTTATTCAATTGCTTTCAGGATACCAAGGTAAAGAACCTGCACAGCAAGGTGGACCTGCAGAGGGCACACCTGCATCATCAACAATTCTTGATCAATTTGGCCGCAACTTAACTCAAGCTGCACGCGAAGGTAAGTTAGATCCAGTTATTGGTCGCGACACTGAAATCGAACGCGTGATGCAAGTTCTATCACGTCGTACTAAGAACAATCCAGTTTTAATTGGCGAACCAGGCGTTGGTAAGACCGCAGTTGTTGAAGGTCTGGCACAAGCAATTGTTCGTAACGATGTTCCTGAAACTCTAAAAGATAAGCAGCTTTATTCATTAGATCTTGGTGCACTTGTTGCCGGTTCACGTTACCGCGGTGATTTCGAAGAGCGCTTAAAGAAGGTTCTTAAAGAGATCAAAACTCGCGGCGACATCATTATCTTTATCGATGAAATTCATACCCTGGTAGGCGCTGGCGCAGCAGAAGGTGCAATCGATGCCGCTTCTATCTTGAAGCCAATGCTTGCTCGCGGTGAGCTCCAGACAATTGGCGCAACAACTCTTGAGGAATATCGCAAGCACCTTGAGAAAGATGCAGCTCTTGAGCGTCGTTTCCAACCAATTCAGGTTAAGGAACCATCAATTGCACACACCATTGAAATTCTTAAAGGTCTTCGCGATCGCTACGAAACACACCACCGCGTATCAATTACCGATGGTGCGCTAGCAGCTGCAGCAAATTATGCAGATCGCTATATCTCTGATCGCTTCCTTCCAGATAAGGCAATCGATCTAATCGATGAAGCTGGTTCACGTCTACGTATTAAGCGCATGACAGTTCCACCTGAAATTCGTGCCTACGATGAAAAGATTGCAAACGTTCGCAAGGAGAAAGAATCTGCAATCGACGGTCAAGATTTTGAAAAGGCAGCTTCACTTCGTGATGATGAGAAGAACCTAATCAACGAACGCAATGAAAAAGAGAAGAATTGGAAAGATGGCGCTCTTGATCAAGTAACTGAAGTTGATGAAGAGTTAATCGCTCAAGTTCTATCTGCATCAACTGGTATTCCAGTCTTCAAGTTAACCGAAGAAGAGACTGCTCGACTTCTACGCATGGAAGACGAGCTACATAAGCGCGTTATTGGTCAGGAACAAGCAATCAAGGCGTTGTCACAAGCAATTCGTCGTACCCGTGCAGGTCTTAAAGATCCACGTCGTCCTGGTGGATCATTTATCTTCGCTGGTCCATCTGGCGTTGGCAAGACCGAACTTTCACGAACACTTGCATCATTCCTATTCGGTGATGAAGATGCGTTGATTCAGTTGGATATGTCTGAATATTCAGAGCGCCATACTGCATCCCGCCTATTCGGTGCACCTCCGGGATATGTTGGATATGACGAGGGTGGACAGTTAACTGAGAAGGTTCGTCGCCGTCCATTCTCTGTAGTGCTATTCGATGAAATCGAAAAGGCGCACCCAGATATCTTCAATTCACTTCTACAGGTACTTGAAGATGGTCGTCTAACTGATGCGCAAGGTCGCACAGTAGATTTCAAGAACACAATCATCATCATGACTACCAACCTTGGTACTCGCGATATTTCAAAGAGTTTGGGCCTTGGCTTTGCTAACTCTGAAGATACTTTCAGCAATTACGAGCGTATGAAGGGCAAGGTAAGTGACGAACTTAAGAGCCACTTCCGCCCTGAATTCCTAAACCGTATTGATGATGTAATTGTCTTCCACCAGTTAAATCAGGATCAGATTATTGAAATCGTTGATTTGATGATCGCAAATCTTGATACACGTCTTCAAGCTAAGGACATGGGAATCGAACTTACCAAGGAAGCGAAGTTGCTACTTGCTAAGCGCGGTTACGATCCATTGCTAGGTGCACGTCCGCTACGTCGCGAAATTCAACGCGAAATCGAAGATGCGCTTTCAGAGCGAATCTTGTTTAGCGAACTTAAAGCTGGCGAGATCATCTTGGTAGATGTTGAAGGTGAAGGAGAGGCAGCTAAGTTCACATTTAAAGGTGAACCAAAGGGCGGAACCCCAGATTCTCCTGAAGCTCT
>CAZMDJ010000054.1:0-1938 GCA_964565165.1 uncultured Actinomycetes bacterium
TAAAGCGCGCTAAGAATTTCCATGGTCCAGTGATTATTCACGTAATTACTGAAAAGGGTCGTGGATATAAACCAGCGCTCGAAGATGAAGCTGAACGTTTCCATGCTGTTGGGGTAGTTAATCCTGAGACTGGCTTGCCTGTAAAACAAGGCGGAATCTCTTGGACCAAAGTATTTGGGGATGAGCTCGTAGAAATTGGCAAAGAAAATAAGAAGTTAGTTGCAATCACCGCAGCAATGATGGGACCAACAGGACTTTCTAAATTTCAATCAAATTTCCCAGATCGAACCATTGATGTTGGAATCGCAGAACAGCATGCGTTAACTAGCGCAGCTGGTATGGCATATGCAGGAATGCACCCAGTAGTTGCGGTCTATTCAACATTTCTAAATCGCGCCTTCGATCAATTACTTCTAGATATTGCCATGCATAAAGCAGGCGTGACCCTTGTTTTAGATCGCGCTGGTGTTACAGGCGATGATGGTCCAAGTCATCACGGCATTTGGGACTTAGCGCTTGGCGGAATTGTTCCAACGCTACAAATTGCGGCACCTCGCGATTCACATACTTTGCGTGAAGAGCTGCGTGAAGCGGTTCTAGTGAATGATGCGCCGACTTTGATTCGTTTTCCGAAGGGCGAAGTCATCGAAAGCGTTCCTGCGCTTCGACGAACCGATGGCATGGATATCTTGCTCGAAGGTTCAAATGAACTTCTGATTATCTCTATAGGTGCAATGGCAAAACTAGCATTTGATGCCGCAAAGTTAATTGGCGCAACCGTGGTTGATCCACGATGGGTAAAGCCAGTTAATCCTGCGCTAGTTGCAATGTCTCAGAACTTCAAAAATGTTCTAGTAATCGAAGATGGCATCAAGCATGGTGGTATCGCGTCAACTTTGGCAGAACATGGCGTGAAAGCAGAATCCATTGGCGTGCCACTTGAATTCATCGAGCATTCCAAGCGCGATGAGATCCTTAATGACTTAGGAATTAACTCTCAAACTATCGCTGCAAGGATGCAACACCTGGTTTGTGGAATCTAGGGTTTGAATACCCCGCACGATCCAAGTAAGGCAAGATGCCACCAAGCATTAGCGGCCAACCAGCACCTAACATCATTGCAAGATCAATATCGGTCGCACTAGATACGCCTTCATCAATCATCAAACGAGCTTCTTCAGCAAGCGCTTTTAGTGCGCGATCTTTAACCTGCTCTGCAGTAGAAGGGTTTGCACCCTTCTCCATAAGTGCAATCGCTGCAGGATTTGGGGACTTGTTGCCCTTTTCATCCTTGATGTAAATAGTGCGAACGTTATTTTCAACTAAACGCTTGATAGTAGGAGAGATGCGATAGCGCTCTCCTAAGTTGTTATGAAGCGTTTCAGAAACATGTAGCGCAACACCAGGACCAACAAGGTCAAATAGTTCAAATGGAGTCATCGGGAATCCGATATCGCGAAGTGCATTATCTGCAACATCGTAAGGAGTTCCTTCATCCATCGCATCGGTAATTTCGCCCATGAAACGAGTAAGTAGGCGATTTACGATAAAGCCAGGTGCATCTTTTGCGATCACCATGGTTTTCTTTAAATCTTTACCGACTGCAAGAGCAGTCGCAGTTGTTTCATCATCAGTTGCAGGGGTGCGTGCAATTTCAAGTAGCGGCATCACTGCAACTGGATTGAAGAAGTGGAAACCAACTACGCGATTAGGGTGCTGCAATCCTGCTGACATCTTCTCAACTGAAAGGGAAGAAGTGTTGGTAGCAAGAACGCATTCAGGGGAGATGTGCTTCTCAAGTTCTTTGAATAGGTCATTCTTAAGCTGTAACTCTTCAAAGACTGCTTCGATAATAAAATCGCAACCAACGTAATCAGCTTTGTTGGTGGTGCCAATAATCAATGAAGAGAGGCGATTAGCGGTCTCAGGAGACATACG
>CAZMDJ010000054.1:2038-7678 GCA_964565165.1 uncultured Actinomycetes bacterium
GATGCGCGGAATTCATCGCCCATCATCAGGTCAACCATGACCTCAACTTCGCGCTTTAAACCTTCTTCGATGGTGTTGGTTCTTGATGCAGCGATTAGTTCTATCGCGTATTCGGCATTCTTAACCTTTGCGCCGTTGTACTTCTTATTAATTGCTGCGCGACCTGCCGCAAGAGCTGAATCCCAATCAGGATCATTTGAGTGGTCTTTACGTTCGAAAGACTTCTTGCCATTTAAAACATCAGCGACAAGTTGTACAGACTTCTCAAGGAAATCAACTGGTTCGTACATTTCATCTGCCATGCCAAGAGCGAGTGCTTCTTTAGCTTTAAGCATGGTGTTGTTATTTAGCGAATTCTGCAGAATAACTTTTACTGCATTGGTTGGGCCGATCATCTTTGGCAAAATGGTTACGCCAGACCAACCAGGGATAAGTCCAATAAATACTTCTGGAAGTGCGATATATGCAGTAGATGCAACGGTGCGATACTGGCAAGAGAGCGCAAGCTCGGTACCGCCACCGAGCGCTAAACCATTTACAAAGCAGAAAGTTGGAATCTTTGAATGGCGAAGCTTTGCGTAAGTTTCATGGCCGTAATTAACAATGTAAGCAGCATCTTCCGCTTTTGTTAAGACGGTGATGCCAGATAGATCAGCACCTGCCGCCAAGATAAAAGGCTTACCGGTAATTGCAATCGCGGCAGGGTTTAGCGCAGTTGCATCATCGATTGCTTTATTGATGTTACGGATAGATTGAGGACCAAGTGTGGTTGGACGAGTATGGTCCATGCCGTTATCGATGGTGATGAGTGCAAGTTTTCCTTTAGCGCCAAAGGCGGTTAGATCAACTTCGCGGATTAGGGCAGTAGTTACAACTTCATCTGCATAAATTACTTCGCTCATGCCAAGTTCTCCCAAATTACTGTGCCGCCCATACCAAGACCGATACACATTGTGGTGATGCCATATTTAATTGATGGATCAGCTTCAAAAGTACGTGCCAAGTTGAGCATTAAACGGATTCCACTTGATGCAAGCGGGTGTCCTACAGCGATTGCTCCGCCTGCTGGATTTACGCGCGGATCATCTTCAGAGATTCCGAAGTGATCTAAAAATGCCAGAACTTGCACCGCAAATGCTTCGTTAATTTCAAAGGCGCCAATATCTTCAATCTTCAAATTTGCTTGCTTTAGCGCTTTGATTGTTGAAGGAACTGGGCCATAGCCCATGATCTCTGGTTCGACGCCAGCAAATGCAAAGGTGACTAAGCGCATCTTTGGTTTCATGCCAGCTGCGCGCGCTGCATCTTCATCAGCAAGTAGGGCAGCGGTTGCGCCATCATTTAAACCAGAAGAATTACCAGCAGTTACGCGACCACCTGGACGAAATGGAGTCTTAAGTCCTGCAAGAGCTTCCATAGTGGTGCCAGGACGCGGTGGTTCATCAACTGTTGCAATCGTCCAACCAAGTTCTGGAGTACGCGCCGCTGTTGGAATTAAATCTTTTTGAATTCGACCTGCAGCATATGCAGCTGCAGTTTTATCTTGGCTACCAACTGCGAAACGATCTGCTCGCTCTTTGGTAATCGCCGGAAACTTATCGTGTAAACGTTCTGCAGTTGCTCCCATTGCGAGCGCATCTTGTTCAACAATCTTCTCTGCTAAGTAACGTGGATTCGGATCAAGACCGCCACCAATTGGGTGATTACCCATATGCTCAACGCCGCCAGCGATTGCAAATTTCGCAGCGCCCATATTGATTGCACCTGCAAGAGTGGTAACAGATGTCATCGCGCCTGCGCACCAACGATCAACTGAGTAACCCGGAACAGTATTTGGAATTCCAGCGAGCAGTGCAGCGCTTCGGCCGATATTCATACCTTGATCACCGGTCTGAGTTGCAGCGGCG
The DNA here is from genome assembly GCA_964565165.1 of uncultured Actinomycetes bacterium. Taxonomy (GTDB): domain Bacteria; phylum Actinomycetota; class Actinomycetes; order Nanopelagicales; family Nanopelagicaceae; genus ZLKRG08. The sequence continues at coordinate 3,946 of CAZMDJ010000054.1, forward strand.
ATTGCGACATCATCGATATCAGCTGGGTTTAATTGCGGATTGCGTTCTAGCAGACCACGGATTGCGCGGACAACTAGATCATCGGCGCGAGTTCCGTTATATAAAGAACCGGCTTTTCCAAATGGAGTACGAACTGCATCAACTAATACAACAGGCATACCGACAGGTTACCCGTGAGTATTGGTTTTGGCTATTAAGCGCTGGTCTTAACTCGACTCTTTGCAAATAGATCTTTAACAAATGGAGGGAGAGTAACGGCGATGTAAGCCAGCGCAGTTAGGCGACCAGCATTACCTTCAGGGAATAGACCAACCTCTTCTAACTCATGAAGTGAGTAGTTAAGTACATTGGCTGCAACCAAGATAAGTGCGATGCCTGAGATTGCGAAGAATTTAGAGAGATTAAATACGATCGCGCCGCGATAGATTCCGTACCCAAGAGCAACTGCTGCTGCTAGACCAAGGATTAGGCCAATAGTCCCGGTGAAGGCTTCTGTGCCAGAGCGGAATGTGGTGTAGAGAAATAGGGAGGTCTCGAGCCCTTCGCGGATTACCGCAATAAATGCGGCGACTGCCAACGCGCCTGCGCTGATAGCAGTCGATGCGCGTTCTTCGAGCTCCTTACGGATTCCCTTAGATGCTGATTTCATCCAATAGACCATCCAGGTAACGAGGCCAACGGCCGCGATACCGGTTAGACCAGCAAAGAGCTCTTCCTGCTCATCGCTTAAGGTCGCGCTGGTGAATGAGAGTAGCGCGCCAAATACCAATGAAAGGGCTACGGCGATGCCTGTACCCAGCCAGATAGATCGCTTCTGATGTGTGCGCCCGCTCTTAACGAGGTAAGCCATCAAAATGCCGATAATTAAGCTGGCCTCAAGGCCTTCGCGTAGCGCGATTACAAAGGTATTTAGCATGAGCGAAACTTTAAGGGGTATTTTCTATTTACGCAACTTTTTCGTTGCGTAATTCGTCACTCTGGCTGGGGCGCTTCCTCAGGGCTCTCAAGCGCTTCAAGGGGTTCGCTCTGGGTAAGGGCAGAGGTAAGAAGCGGTGCGACTAGGGCAATCTGCCAATCACGGGCGCCAAGTTTTCGTAACTTATCTTCAACCGCCGAAAGCTCTGCGCGGGTTTGATCCCAACATACGCGACGGACAAATTCTGGGGTAATTAAATTCTCGGCCGGCATCTTTAACTCGGTAGCTTTAACCAAAACCGCTTCACGCGCATGGGTAAGTGGAGCATAGCGTTCTGGAAATTTATCGCGCCACTGTTTTACCGGAGGCATTCCATCGCCAGTTAAACGCATCTGTGGCAATTCGGCTTCTTGCGCTCGCAGTATTGCATCGACCCAAGTGTGAACGTTCTCCATCCAGCGTGGACGTAATCCAATTGGCCGAAGTGTTTTTGAGAAACCTTTAACAGTTGTCGGCGCATGCGCTGCAAGTTCGGTGATTGCATTATCTGAAAGTAAACGACCAGGCGCAGTATCAGCTTTTGCTGCAATCGCATCGCGCGCCATCCAGAGTTCGCGCACCACAGCTAACTGTTCACGCTTTCTGATTTTATGCATGCCTGAAGTGCGACGCCACGGATCTTCGCGAGGCGGTGCAGGAGGCGCATCTAAAATACTTTGAAATTCAGATAGCGCCCATTCAAGTTTTCCATCCGCATCTAAAATCTTTACCAACTCATCGCGAATTTCTACAAGTAGTTCAACATCAAGCGCCGCGTAATTAATCCAAGCTGGATCAAGTGGTCTGATCGACCAATCAACTGCAGAATGTTCTTTGGCAAGAGATAGTTGAAAGAAATGTTCGACTAACGGACCTAATCCAACTTTAGGTAAACCCGCTAAACGTGCGCCTAATTCAGTATCAAATAAGCGCTTAGGATGAAGGCCCCATTCGCGTAAACATGGCAAGTCTTGAGTAGATGCATGCAAGATAACTTCATCGCTTTGGATGATTTCATTTAACTTTGCAACTAGTGGCGAACCGATAAACGGAACGGGATCAATTAGGTAAATATCTTTATTACGCTTGATCTGAATTAAATAAGCACGTGCAGAGTAGCGATAACCACTGGCGCGCTCTGCATCAACTGCAATTGGGCCGCTACCGTTAGCTAACTTTGTGATTGCATCTTCTAGAGACTTATCGGTGTTGATTAACTCTGGAACGCCACCTGCGGGGGATAGAAGCGGTGTTGAGATTACTTCCGCTTCACTCATCGTTTGAAACTCGCGACCCCTTCAGGAACCGGTTGCAAATACGAAATCTCAGCTAAGAGATTGCACCAAGCTTCTAAGTGAGCGACCAACTCTTCGCCGTTTTTAATAATTGCAGTCCATGATGCGCGAATTTCAATTTCGCCACCATCGCTTGCCGTTGAAAGTTTTCCAAATGAATGGCTAATTGCGCGAGTAACAGTTCCGCTTGGTGCGGCGTAAGTACAACCGTTCTCTTCCAAAGCTTTCATCAACCAATTCCAACCATGTTCTGGAAGTGATGGATCTTCTGCTTCAGTAGTTTCTAAATCTGCATTTAAATATGTAACGCAGCGGAATTCGCCTTCCCAAGTATCTTGTCCACCTGGTTCGTGCAAAATAACAAAGCGACCATTTGCAAGTTCGGCTTCGGCATCACCGATAAGTCCATTTGAAACATCAGCGCTAAGTGCAAATGCAAACTTTGCAAGTTTCTGTGGCGCTGGAATTTCTTCAAGTGTAATTTCGTGACGTGGTTTGAAATTACTTAAGAGGGCAATCGATCTCTTAAATTGCTCCTCGTTCATGAATGAATTTTCTCAAAGTTTTTCTAATAAATAGGGTAGGTTCGCCCGCATGGCGAGTTTATTAGCACTGTTATCTGCAGCGCTTTGGGGAGCATCTGATTTCGAAGGTGGAAGAATCTCAAAGCGATATCCAGCAATCAGTGTTTTAGGCGCAACTCAATTAATCAGTTTGGTATTTGGTACCGCGCTAGTAATCGCAGTTGGTGAGACTCAGCTAACTGCAAAGATTTTCTTCGCTGGCGCCGCCGCAGGTATTGCAGGGTATTTAGGTTTTATCTGTTTATACGAAGGGCTCTCCACCGGAAATATGGGCGTAGTCTCGCCAATCAGTTCGCTCTCAGTATTAATTACAATGAGCTTTGCGCTAATCGGCGGGGAATCACTGACAACTTGGAAAGCGGTTGGTTGCGCTCTGGCAATCCTCGGCGGATTTTTAACTAGCGGTCCGGAATTTTCAGATGGCGTTTCATTTAAGCCGCTAATACTCGCGACAGGTTCTGCAATGGGTTTTGGCACTGCGCTTACCTTTATGGCAATCGGTTCAGAAGATGCGCCGATCTTGACCATGGTCTGTATGCGTATTGCAACCGCTTTTGTAACAATTGCAATTGCAATCAACAAGAAGGGCTTTGGCGGTTTAGGTAGAGCCAATATGTCGTCATTGATTTTCGTTGGTGTTGCAGACTTCGCTGCAAATGCCGCGCTTGGTTTAGCAGTTCATTTGGGGCCAGTTGCAATTTCAATGGTGCTGGGTGCGCTCTATCCAGTATTTACAGTGGTCTTGGCGTTCTTCTTCTTACACGAGCGTTTACATAAGGCTCAATACTTAGGTGGCATTGCTGCAGTTGCAGTCGTTGCGTTAATTAGCGCTTTTTAGCGGTAACAAATCTGGTCTCTTCGCCCATGCGATCTTCGGTAATTTCCAAACCGCGCAGGGC
>CAZMDJ010000055.1:0-7567 GCA_964565165.1 uncultured Actinomycetes bacterium
GCAGGTGCCTTCTTTTTAGGCGCGCGAGTAACCACAAATGATCCTTTTGATTGTTTTTTACAAACTACCTGCTGCTTTTAGGGGTATGGCAGCGAGCGATTGCGATTGCGTAATTGTATCGGTCGTTCTCAGGTTTCCCCAAAAACACGCTTCATAAAGCTGAACTCGCAAAAGGCCTTTCAGAGCTTTTGCTCCGTTCACTTTATTTCGCGGTTTTCCTAATGCCTGTGCTCGCCCTCAGCGTGGAGTATTGCGTGGCGTAGCAATTCCCCCATAGCTTCAGATTCAACCAAGAATCCATCGTGGCCAAATGGTGAGCTCAATAGTTCTAACTTTGAACCTGGGGTCAGCTCTGCAAGTTCCTGCTGCAGGCGCGGTGGGAAGAGTCGGTCGGTATCGATAGATACAACCATCACGGGGACCTTTATGGTTGCAAGGGCCGCCGCTACTCCGCCGCGGTCGCGACCGATGTCATGGCTATTCATCGCTTCGCCAAGAATTATGTAGGTATTGGCATCAAAGCGCTGCGCCAACTTATTGGCTTGGTGATCTAAATATGACTCGACTGCAAAGCGGCCAGTGTCATCGCCTTGCAGCTCGCGGCCAAAGCGCATATCCATTTCAATCTCAGTGCGGAAAGTTAGATGTGCGATTTTTCGTGCAATACCCATGCCTACTTCTGGGCCATATTCAAGGTCGTAGTAATCGCCGCCATTGAAATTTGGATCGCTCTTGATTGCATGAACTTGAATTGAAACTGATCCAATCTGATCGCCAGTGGCTACTGCAGAGCTACCGATTGTGCAGATACCGCCAACGCGTTCTGGAAATTGCACCGCCCATTCCAAGGAACGCATTCCGCCAAGTGATGGGCCGCAAGATAAAACATACTTTTGAATGCCAAGCGCATCAGTAAATGCCAATTCTGCTGTGACCATGTCGCGAATCGTTAGAGATGGGAAACGTGAACCATATAAATTTCCATCGGGATGTTTTGACGCAGGTCCTGTTGAACCCTGACAGCCGCCAATCACGTTAGGACAGACCACAAAATATTTATCGGTATCCAAAGGTTTACCTTGACCAACTTGATTTGGCCACCAGCTCTCAACATCTGACCAACCGGTCCATGCATGGTTTACCAGAATTGCATTATCTTTATTTGAATTTAACTGGCCCCATGATTGATAAGCGATAGTTACATCAGGTAGAACATCGCCAGATTCCAACGCGATATCGCCAACTTTGATGAATTTACGATCCCCTGGATCTTCACCTTCAAGCCACGCACCGGTTACGTGTGGAATAGGCAATTGATAACTCCTGTCGCACTTACCGATTCACTTTAAATCAGTCTGGTCGTCACCCGGAGCACCCCACTAACGACTAGAGGGTTGCCACCCAACGAGCCGGGGCTTGATGTTGGAATTCGTGACCTGGCTAGAAGTTTAGCAACCCTCTGAAGGTTTATCCAAAGATAGTTTGAGTGACCCTCGGATGTAGCTCTGCACGTAATTGGGCGAAACCAGATGGTGGCCAGCCGCTACTAAATACGCGACGGAGCAATCTGGAAAGCGAGTACTCGTTGTCATCTTCAATTGCGCGATCAAGTGCGCGATGAGCAAGCGCCCCTTCTCCGTTTTCGTAGGCTATTGCTGCAAATAGCGATGCAACTGGTGCTACAAATTTAGGTGGTGCAATACGTAAGAGATCTCGCCACATTGTCCAATACGCATCAAGCGTTTCATCGTTATGGCAGCCAAGCGCAAAGTCGCGGACTTGTACATCAGTCAAACGTCCGAGCACCCGAGCAATTAAATCGTAATCTTTGCATGCCCCGTTTTGAATGTAGAAGTCAGCAAGTAGCAGAACTGATTCGGCGCCATCGCGTTGTAGCTCGCTTAAATTATTCGCTTCAGGGTCAACGCGAAATCCAATTACTTGCGCATTCCAATTAATATCTTTAGCAAAAAGTGTTGGAGCGATTGAATGGGTTAAGCCCTCAGAATCTGAATAAGGCAAGACTTTGCCACTTGCCACCTGTTCGGCTGCGATACGACTGTTTTGGAAATCTTGAATCTCATTACCTTCAGGTGGGCAGCATTTCTCATCCGTGCAGAGCAATGAACGCCAGCGGCCATTACGAACCAGCATCAATTCACGAATTGGAATCTCGGAAGCGATGACCGCATCAGCAGCGTTACGTAGTACCTCAGGTCCATCAATGTTGCCCTCTGGTTCGTAAGCAACTAAGAGGGCACCCTCTGCGTGGTCGCGTTTTAGGTGCGAAGCCAATAATCGATATGCGCCTTCAGGTGGATTGATAGGAAAATCAATGCGCATCGCCATCTCAAGGGAGTCAGATTTAACAGAGATCAGAACTAATGAATCTGTTGGGTGGTAGCCAATTAGAAATGGCACCGCAGCAAGTAAATCATGTGGTGTTTTAACTGTTGTCATAGTGGTTAATCGTTGTAAATTGCTAAGACAAAAGTTTTTACTTACCCACAAACTTAGTACCCGCACCTACGACTTTTACATCGACTGCGGTGTATTGGCGGATGGCTCCAGTGATCGGAACGGTAACTCCATCCACAGTGAAATCGCCGGTCCAAATAGTTGCGACTCCAACGGTGTATGTACCAGGAACTGAATATGAATGTGTGATTTCAGTTGATGGATATGGCTTACCCGCTTTGTTTGTTACAAGTATCGAACCATCGCCAAATGACCACATTGATTGTGGTTTTACATTGACCGAAACTTTCTGTCCCAAGATTCGGTAATCCTTATTAAAAAAGGTTGGCAGATCAGTAAAGAAAATTACCGGAATCCTTGGCAGAACTTTTCCGGCCGGTTGATATGCAACTTGCAAAGAAGGTAGCGATTGCAGAACTTTGTCTGCCAATGATTTGGTGGAGCTTCGTGGCTTTGGCGTAGAAGTGCGCGGTTTGTATGAGTATTTACGAGTTGGTGTTGGCTTCGGCTTTGGTGCAACAGTTGAAACAACTCGGGGTTTAGGAGTCGAAGTCGAACCATTCTTCTTCGCTTCAATAACCAGTTGGCCATTTTCGGTATATACATCGACGCAGACTTTGCTGGTGCAATCGGCGGCCGCTTCTGAAATTGGGAATAGTGAAAGTATTAGAATTAAAAGTAATTTACGCATGGCTTTAAGTTAGAGAGATTGGCGTAACAGCCATTTTCCCTATCCACAGCTATCTTTTACCCATGGCAGCGAGAGATGGCGATGGTTGGGTCCAATGTCGTTGCGGTGGAAAACATTGGGGCGTTAATGGTGCAGCTGGGTTGCTCTTAATTCGTAATAACAAAATCATGATGCAACATCGCGCTCCGTGGGTCCATAACGGCGATACCTGGGGCTTACCTGGCGGTGCGCGTGATTCACATGAGAGCGTTGAAGAAGCTGCAATAAGAGAAACCGTTGAAGAGACCGGAATCGATCCAACACATGTTGAGGTAGTAGGACTTTTCTCTGATGACCATGGCGATTGGCGCTATGACACCGTAATCGCCAAGGCGCATGGAGATTTAGATACTGCAACTTGGAATACCGAAACTCATGACATTGGATGGTTTGAAATCAATGAGGTCTCAAAATTAGAACTTCATCCAAGTTTTGCTAAGACCTGGAAATTACTCTCAAGAGAGATTCAGAACCTGGTCAACTAATCCCTCTAAATCTAATTTGATGTGATTGATTATTAATATTGATTTACCCCGTGCCTTCAAAGATTTAAGAATTTCAATCAAAATAGCTGAGTAACCCTGATCCTGGGCTGAAAAAGGTTCATCTAACAAGTAGATATCTGGGTCTTGCTTAATTACCTGGGCTATTTCAACTCTTTGTAGCTGGCCCACAGAAAGTTGGGTGATCTTCTTATCTAACAAATCTGGTGAAATCAAACGATTAATTAACTCTTGATTTATATTGGATTCACCGGCCAAATCTAGAAATTCCGAAACTTTGATTGGAAAGTCAATTTCAATATTCTGAAGTAAGACTCCTAGTCTTCCCTCTATCTGGACCTTTCCTGAATCGGCTAAGTAATCACTTGCAATAACTGAAGCAAGAGTGCTTTTACCAGAACCATTTTGACCGGTGATTAACAGAGATTCACCAGCTGGTATGGAAAAGTCCAGATCACTAATCAATCTCTTGTCGCCTCTTGAAATATTTAACTTTTCGACTTTAAGCATTTTTGCTAGCCCAACTCTTAACGCTAATTATCAAAACCGGACTGCCAAATAAGGCAGTAACCAGTCCTATTGGAAGTTCATTTGGAGAGACCAGGGTTCGGGCAACCAGATCTGCCAGTAATAAAATTAGTGCGCCCAATATTCCAGAGGATAAAACTAATTTTTTATGTCGCGGAGAAATCAAACCCCTGACGATGTGCGGGATTGCTAGAGCTAAGAAAGTTATTTGACCAAAGATACTTGTAATAGAACCAACCGAGATTGAGATAATTAAAAAAACTCTGAAGCGAACCTGCCTAGCATTTACGCCTAGATGTTTAGCGCGGATGTCTCCCAGCGCTAAATAATCCAATTTGGATGCAATCAAATATGCACCTATCCAGGTAATTAACAATAAAGGCAGCAAAAGTAGAACTTGAGACTTGGTAGCCATTGAGAGAGTGCCTAAAGTCCAAAATGTTACTCCCCTGGCCTCTGGTCGATTGATAATTAAAGCTGCCAGACCAACTAGTGAAGTTAATATTGCGCTGACCGCTACTCCGATAATGACAAATGAGAATCCGTCACGGCCTTCTTTTCCAATTTGGAATGTTAATAAAGTTGCAAAGAGAGCTCCTACTATTCCCAAACTAATAGTTAATGGAGAACCGATTTCGGTATTGAAAATTAAGATTCCTAATAGAGTAAAGAGCGCAGAACCTCCGGTCGTTCCAAGCAGAACAGGCTCGGAGAGTGGATTTTTAAGAGCTCCTTGTGAAAGAGCGCCAGCTATACCAAGCGTTGCACCTACCAATATGGCTGCTAAGACTCTGGGGCCACGAATTTCTTGGGCAATTGAAACTTGGCTCGCTTCCCCGTTTCCTAAAAGCAGAGCTAAAACATTATTTAATTTGATAATTCCCGTATTTAAGGAGATCCATGAAGTGACAATTAAAAGTGTTACACCTGCAAATAAATAACTTCTCTTCATTTAAGCGCCTTTAAAGATATTGACATCCGCGCCAAAAGATCAGGTGTTCTGGGACCGAAAGATAAAAGTAGCGAATCGTCCACACTTAGTATCTTCTTGTTCTTACCAGCATTAGTTTGTGCCACTCCTGGCAGTTTCATGAAACCCGAAACACCACCAACAGATTTAAGACCATTCGTCATAACTAAGAAAACATCTGGATTTGCAGCTATTAGCGCTTCACTTGTAAGTGGGTTATATGGGTTCTTAAGGGTTTTGGCACCTATATCGCTGCCACCAATGGTATTTATTAAAGAATCTGCACCACTACCTGGGCCGCCAATTAAGTAAATTGAACTTGGCCCGCGTAAATAAAGAAAAATAATCTTGGGTTGCCAACCAAGAGCTGATTTGGATTTTTTGATTGAAACTTTCATCCTTTTGATTAGTTCATCAGCTTGGCTAGGTTCGCCAACTAATTTTCCGATTGCAGCTACCTTTACATAAATATCATTCATATTCCAAGCTTGCGGTACTTCTGAGACCTTAATTTTGGCTCTTCTAATTGCATCTAGCGCGCTCTTTGGACCTACGCCTGAATCAATAATTACCAATTTGGGTTTTAATGAAATTACCTTCTCTGCAATAACTTGATGGCCGCTAGTAACTAAAGGTATGGATTTCAATTCAGGGGTAGTACTTGCGATATCACGCCCAACTAGAGAACTCCTCAGCCCGAGAGAATTAATGACTTCTGCCGCTCCGTTTGCCAAGGCCACAATTCGCAATTTTGAATTAAGTTGTTTAAGTTCAATTGGCTTTATTGAATTTGCTGAAATATCTAACTGCTCTGCCTGAGCTACGTTTGGGTTGAAGGTAGTTAGTGCCAAAACTGAAATGAATGCAATAGCAATTCTCCGGCGCATAGCTGGTTATTTTGCCTTAATTATCTCCTCTTAGCGCCGACGCCTCCGAAAGATTTGTCGGATAAAAAAGGATCCGCAAAATTGTAGATTTTGAACCGTGAAAAAGTTGGTGGCGCTAACACTTGCATTTGTAATTGGCATTGGAGCTTCTCCTGCTAATGCAAAGAACATAACCGTCAAGGGCAAGCACGGAGAATCAATTAGCGCTTCCACCAATTCATTTAAGGCAGGAAGTGTGACAACAGTAAACGGCGCTCACTTTGATGAGAGCGTTGGGATCTATCTTGCTTATTGTGTTCTGCCAACTAAGGGTGCAATCCCTTCTCCTTGTGGAGGTGGCGCGAATAAAGCCGGTATCGGTGATGCTTCATATTGGATCTCATCAAACCCTCCACCTTATGGAAAAGGTTTAGCGATCTCCTATAACCCTGGTGGTCGATTTACAGAGAAACTTCTAATTTCTAGATTTATCGGAAAGTACGATTGCAAGAAAATCAAATGCGCAATCACGGTGCGTGCCGATCATCTGATGGCGCAAGATCGTTCTTACGACCTTTTTATCCCCGTAACAATCAAATAAGAAACCGACAAGGACAAAGATGAAACTTATCAATAAGGCAGCCATAATTGCTTTAGCTCTTTCAATAGTCACCCCAGTTGCAGCTAACGCAAAGACCACTGTGATGGGCGGGCCGTACACAAATCTAAAAGCTACAGGTCAAGTAGTTCATTTAGCACTTAGCGGATTTCCTACAACCAGCGGCCTTTATGTAATGCAATGCGTCCAATCAACAGATAGCTCACGCCCAAATCTCTGCAACCAAGCAGCCCAACTTTGGATTTCGACATCTCAAGGAGCTTCATTTGCACCGAATGCCGATATTCAATTTAAGCCAACTGCAACTTTCACATCAGGTAGCACTGCAGTAGATTGCACCAAGTCAACTTGCGGGATTTTTATCCGTTTAGATCACACAGCGCCGACTGATTTATCGGAAGACCAATTTATTCCTTTAACTTTCGTGGCCGACGCCGCAACCGCTCTTCCTGCTGATGTAATTACTGCATTGGTAAATGGCAATACCCTAAGTCCTGCTGCACCACTAGAAGTTAAATATCGCGATGTATTTAAGGTAGAGGCAAGCGCTAAATCTGGCGTCACCGTTACTTATGCTTCATTAGCACCAGCTTGTGCGATTAACGGTAATGAAGTCACTGTTCTAAAAGGCACTGGCTATTGCGATATCGCAGTCACTTCAGCTGGAAATGCACAATATTCAACAATTACATCGCACTTTCCATTGAAACTAAACCCAGGAACGCAGCGAATTGCAATCTCCGCAAACGGAAAAGTTGGCGCAAAGATTAATTTGCCAGCCACAACTAACTTCGGCGAAAAGGTCACCTACTCAATCACCAAGAGTCCAAACTGTGCTTTAGTTTCAAATGTATTAACCCTAAAGAAGAAGGG
>CAZMDJ010000056.1:0-7390 GCA_964565165.1 uncultured Actinomycetes bacterium
CTCCCCTGGCACGAAATTTCGGAATTAATCGAAGACGCCGTAATTAGGTAGGTGATGCTTTATATATCTAGCTTTCATTTCGCCATTATGAATCACCGCGATTGCATTCTGCGGCGCACCAACTGGCTGACCCAACTTATCTGTGGCGCCATCGATCTGATCTAAATAGCCAACGACCATAACTAGATTACCGAAGCCACTATTTGCTACTCGCTTTGCAAGTTCAGAGATCGAAATACGGCTGGCATTTCTAAATGATTGGCGGAGCGCTAAATCCTCAACTGGATATCCGGTCAACACCATCTCTGGAAAGACCAGAAGCTGCGCACCGGCCTTATGCGCAAGGGCGGCTTGGGTTGCGACTAAATCGGCATTGCCATCGATATCGCCCACGGTTGGATTGACCTGGGCTAACGCGATTCGCAGATTGCCGGTGCTCATAATTCAAGGATATCCTTTTGCCACCAGGTGACAACTTCCGTTGCATCTAGGGAGGACTCTTTTAAGCATGACAACTATTAAGGATTTAGCCGACCTTAAAAAGCGCGGCGAAAAATGGGCGATGCTCACCTCATATGAGCAGATGACCGCAGAGATTTTCGATGAAGCGGGAATTCCAGTCCTATTGGTTGGAGACTCCGCAGGCAATAACTTCCTTGGCGAAAAGAACACAATTCCAGTTACTGTCGATGAACTCCTGCCACTTACTCGCGCAGTAGCTCGTTCGGTAAAACAGGCTTTAGTGGTCGCAGATCTTCCATTTGGTTCATATGAAGCTGGCGCAGATTTAGCACTTGCCACCTCTATCCGCTTCTTTAAAGAAGCGGGTGCACATGCAGTGAAATTAGAAGGCGCACATATCGATGCCATCAAGAAGTTAGTTAGCAGCGGAATTCCAGTGATGGGCCATATTGGCCTTACCCCGCAGAGCGTCCATCAATTAGGTGGATTTAAGGTTCAAGGCCGCGAAAATCCTGAAGCATTAATTGCTGCAGCAAAAGCGATTGAAGCAGCTGGCGCATTCGCAATTGTTCTAGAGATGGTTCCTGCAGATTTAGCTATTCAAATTACTAAAGAACTTTCCATTCCGACTGTCGGAATTGGCGCCGGTAATGGCACCGATGCGCAGGTTCTGGTCTGGACCGATGCATTTGGCATCACCAAGAATCCTCCGAAATTGGCAAAGGCATATCGAAACCTTCGCGCCGAACTATTAAGTGGCGCTCAAGAGTTTGCAAAGGATGTTCTATCTGGCGAATTTCCGTCAGATGCTCAAACTTTTAAGTAGCCTTTCCGAATGGGGAGAAATTCGTCCAAATTCGCGATCGATTTATCGCCGCTAAAGAAGTATCCAGACTTCCGTAGGCTCTGGTTATCTGGGCTAATTTCATTCTTCGGCTCGATGATCACCATGGTCGCCCTGCCATATCAAATAAAAGAGCTGACCAACTCATATCTCGCCGTTGGCGCAATCGGGGCGGTCGAATTAATCCCGCTAATTATCTTTGGACTTTATGGCGGGGTCTTGGCCGATCGATATGACCGGAAGAAATTAATCTGGTTCTCGGAAGCTAGCGCTCTTGTCCTAGTTCTTGGACTACTTGGCAACTCGCTTCTTGATTCACCGAAGTTAATTTTCATCTACATCATCGCTGCCCTCTTCTCGGCAGTCGATGGAATCCAGAGACCAAGCGCCGGAGCGATCTTGCCGCGACTAGTGGCCCATGAAGACCTACCTGCTGCCAATGCGTTGATGAGTTTGCGATGGCAGTTGGGTGTAATTGTCGGTCCAGCTGTTGGCGGATTGGTAATTGCAACATACTCAACATCAATTGGATTTTTAATTGATGCATTTACATATTTAATTTCACTTTACTTTTTATGGCGAGTAAAAAATGTACCAACTATGGAAAAGAGTGAAAAACCAGCCATTTCCGCTCTTTTTGTATGGGTCCGTTAAGCCTTTATTCGGAAAGATTTATTAGGAACATATCTAATTGATTTAGCTGCGATGTTCTTTGCAATGCCCAATGCGCTCTTTCCATTTTGGGCAGATCAATTAGATGCTAAGTGGTCGCTGGGTCTCTTCTATGCCGCCGGAACTATTGGTTCGATCATCATTACTCTGACATCAGGATGGTCTGCCAACTACAGATGGCATGGTCGAGCAGTTATCTGGGCTGCCATCGGTTGGGGTCTGGCAATTGCGTTAAGTGGAGTAGTCCATTCGGTCTGGTTGGTTCTATTTTTCTTGGCAGCAGCTGGTGCATCTGACATGGTCTCGGCTCTCTTTAGATCGGCAATCTGGAATCAAACAATTCCAGATGAACTTCGTGGTCGATTGGCCGGTATCGAATTACTTTCATATTCAGTTGGACCACTGACCGGACAATTAAGAGCAGCGATGGTTGCATCTGCTACTTCATTATCGATTTCAGTAACTTCTGGAGGGCTAATGTGCGTCATTTTTGTCGCCCTACTGGCCAGTTTGCTGCCAACTTTTCGCAAATATGACGTCGAAACCAATGAATTTGCGATTTCAGAACGCGAAAAACGGAAAAATCAGTAGAAATTTAGAAAATTAATAAATTTTTTCCGAATTTTCACTGGTAAACATAAAAATAAATAAAAATAAATTTGCGACACGCACTCTATTTTTAATCACAAAATGTTTGTGCTTATTGCATTTACCTGTAAGACTTCTCCTTGAAAGAACTGGTAGACGGATCCGGTTCAGTTCGATAGGAGAAATACGTGGCAGCACGTAAGAAGGCAGCAGCTAAGAAGGCTGCACCAAAGCGCCGTAAGAAGGCAGCTGCTAAGCCAGCAGCAAAGAAGGCAGCTCCAAAGCGCCGCAAGAAGGCAGCAGCTAAGAAGGCAGCTCCAAAGCGTCGCAAGAAGGCAGCAAAGCCAGCAGCAAAGAAGGCAGCGCCAAAGCGCCGCAAGAAGGCAGCTAAGAAGGCAGTTGCTAAGAAGGCAGCTCCAAAGCGCCGTAAGAAGGCAGCTTCAAAGGCAGCAGCTCCTGCAGCAGCTCCAAAGAAGCGTCGTAAGAAGGCAGCTAAGAAGGCTAAGTAATCTTTCGATTACGTTTAGAAAAACCCGCCACTTTATGTGGCGGGTTTTTCATTTCTCAAAACGTTTTCTACCTTTTCAAAAACGGTAGCGATATTTGCTTGATCTGCTTTACTAATTTGATCTATAAATCTATTACGAATACTTGCAACATGATCTGGCGCAGCTTTAACAATTGCGTTCCAACCTTTAGTTGTCATTACTGCCCAAGTTCCGCGTTTATCTGAATCGCACTTCTGGCGTTCGACCCAACCTTTACCTTCCATATATTTAATACGGTGCGATAGTCTGCTTCTCGAGAGAATAGTTTTATCTGCTAAATCTGACATTCGAAGTGAGCGATCTTTAGCATCTGATAGATGAACCAAGATTTCATAATCTGAAAGCGATAGTCCGTGGGCCGCTAAATCTTCATCGAGCGCTTCAGCCAATCGGCGGCTGGCCACAATATATTTACGCCATGCAGATTCCTCTGACGGGGTCAGCCACTTTGCGCTCTTAGCCATAGGGGTATTCTATCCGTCAGTTGAAAGTTCAACTATCAGCACATAGAGGAGACAGATGAAATCCGGAATCGATAAGGGCCTCTTCGACAATAAGGTCCGTCCGCAAGATGACCTATATGTTTATGCCAATGGGGCATGGTTATCGACCCATGAAATTCCAGCGGACCGAAGCAACTCAGGTATTACCTATGAGCTCTTTTTGACGGCAGAAGCTCAGGTAAAAGCGATTATTGAGGGCGATAACGGGAAGATCGGCCGCTTATTTAATTCATTTATGAATACTGCCAAGATCGAGGCAGATGGAATCGCTCCAATTAAAGAAGATTTAGCTAAGGCGGAGCAGATTGTTGATGCCAAGAGTTTGGTCTCAACCATCAGCCAATTAGAGATCAATGGCGGCCCTGGCATCTTTGGTTCTTATATCTACCCTGATGTTGGAAACTCAACTCAATATGCGATCTACATTTACCAGGGCGGACTATCGCTACCTGATGAGGCTTACTATCGCGAAGATCAATATGCCCCGATCCGCGAAGCATTTATTGCACACGTTAATAAGATGTCAGAAATCAGCGGAATCAAAATTGATGCAGATTCTCTATTAAAGCTTGAAACCGAGATTGCATCTTTCCATTGGGATCAAGTTAAAGATCGCGATGCAATTGCAACTTATAACAAGAAGAGCTTTGCACAACTTCAAGAGCTTTCACCAAATATTGATTGGGCAACCTATATCTCTGCCGGTCAGATTCCAGCAAATAAGTTCCAGGAGATTGTGGTTCGCGAACCATCTTTCTTTGAAGGAATTTCAAAGATGTTAAGCAACGTTGATGTTGAAGCTTGGCGCAACTGGTTACGTTGGCACATCTTGTCTGGCTCTGCTGCATATTTAAATGATGCGCTGGTAAATCAGAATTTTGCTTTCTACGGCACTACCCTTTCGGGAACTCCGCAGATTCGCGAGCGCTGGAAGCGCGGTATCTCAATGGTCGAAGGCGCACTTGGTGAAGAGATCGGAAAAGAGTATGTAAAACGCCATTTTCCAGAGTCTTCAAAGAAGAAGATGGAAGCGTTGGTAGATAACTTACTTAAAGCCTACGAACTTTCAATCAAGAATTTAGATTGGATGACTGAAGAGACCAAGGTCAAGGCGCTCGATAAATTAGCTAAATTCACTCCAAAGATTGCCTACCCTGATAAGTGGCGCGATTACTCTTCGCTAGAAATCGGCGATGACCTACATACCAACTTAGGCAATATCGCTAAGTTCGAACGCGACTATGAGCTAAATAAATTGGGTGGACCAATTAACCGCGACGAATGGGGTATGACTCCTCAGACTGTTAATGCTTACTACTCTCCTGGCTTCAATGAGATTGTCTTCCCAGCTGCAATCTTGCAGCCGCCATTCTTTGATCCAGATGCAGATGATGCTGCCAACTATGGCGGAATCGGCGCGGTTATTGGCCACGAAATTGGCCACGGTTTTGATGATCAAGGTTCTCAATACGATGGCGATGGCAATTTAAATAATAGGTGGTCAGATAGCGATCGCAGTGAATTCGAAAGGCGCACCGGTGATTTAGTTGCTCAATACAACGAGCTCTCGCCTACCGCTGCCCCTGACGTTAAGGTAAATGGCGCTTTCACATTAGGTGAAAACATCGGCGACTTAGGTGGCATGAATATCGCAATTAAGGCTTACAACATCGCCCTAAATGGCGCTCCAGCCCCTGAGATTGATGGGCTAAGCGCATATCAGCGCTTCTTCCTCTCATGGGCGCAATGTTGGCGCCGTTTAATCCGCCCAGAAGAGGCTCGTTTACGCATAGCAACCGATCCTCATTCACCCGATGAGCTCCGTTGCAATCAAATCGTACGAAATATCGACGAGTTTTATGAGGCTTTCGACGTACAGGCAAATGATGCTTTGTACTTAGAAAAGCGCGTTAAAATCTGGTAGTTATTCGGAAAGGAATATTAATGAATAAGAAGCTACTTGCCCTGCTAGGCGTATCAGCGCTGATTCTGACTGCATGCGGCGGCGGAAGCACCGAAGGTACAGACGTTGCAAATGGCGAGAACCAGGATCTTGTTGAAACAGGTTCTGATGTTTCTGGCGCAGTTGGTGGAGATATTGATCTTGGAAATGGCGTGACTATCAAACTTTCACAGCCACAGCACTTCACACCTGGCGCATTCGCATCTAACTATGCAAAGGGTCAGACAGCTAACCTTTTCGAAGCTACCGTAACTAACACAGGTAGCAAGGCAGTTGATTGGGCAACAGTTTCATTTGTTTCAACAACAACTAGTGAAGGCGCTTGCCCAGAAGTTCTAGATGGCGACAATGGCGTTAATGGCCAACCACAAGGAGCTCTTGCAGCAGGTGCAACCGAGACCTTTAAGTTTGGTGTTGCTTGCGATACCAAGCCAGGTGCAGAGCTAAATGTTCTAATTACAGTTGCAGGTAAGACTGCAGAAGTTAAGGGCAAACTAGCTTAAGTTTTAAATTAAAAAAGCCCCGACGTAATTGGCGGGGCTTTTTTATTACTTTTTTAATTCTCCGGGAAGTGGCAAGCAACTTTATGCTTTGGAGAGATTTCCAGAAGTTGTGGAACTTCAGAGCGGCACTTATCTGTCGCCTTCCAGCAACGTGTATTAAATACGCAGCCTGATGGTGGATTGATAGGGCTTGGTAGGTCTCCCTGCAACATAATGCGTTCGCGCTTACGACCTTCGATTGGATCTGCGACCGGAACCGCTGATAGCAGTGCCTTTGTATATGGATGGCGAGGCTTATTAAATAGATCGACCTTATCGGCCTGCTCCATTACCTTGCCAAGATACATAACAACAACGCGATCAGAGATGTGCTGAACAACAGATAGATCGTGAGCTACGAATATATAAGAGAGCTTAAATTCATTTTGAAGATCCTCAAGAAGGTTAACAACCTGGGCTTGAATCGATACATCCAGCGCTGAAACCGGTTCGTCAGCAACGATTAGCTTTGGCTTAAGTGCAATCGCACGGGCTACGCCAATACGCTGACGTTGTCCGCCAGAGAATTCGTGTGGGTAACGGTTAATGTGCTCTGGATTTAAACCAACGCGCTCCATAAGACCGCGTACTTCGTTTTCTACGCCACCAGGAGGTGTAATTCCCTGGATATCAAACATATTAGCGATGATGGTGCCGACTGTTTGGCGTGGATTTAGAGATGCGTATGGATCTTGGAAGATCATCTGCATCTGGCGACGATATGGCTTCATCTTTGCAGCTGAAAGATTTGTAATATCTTCGCCATCAAAAATAATCTTGCCATCAGTTGGTTCGTAGAGCTTCAAGATGGTGCGACCAGCTGTGGTCTTACCGCAACCTGATTCGCCAACAAGACCAATGGTTTCGCCTGGTGCGACCTCAAGGTCAATGCCATCAACCGCTTTTAGGACAGCTTTCTGCTTATTGAAAGCGCCGCCAGTTGTGGTGTTGAAGTGCTTCTTTAAACCCTCTAATTTGAGAATTGGTTCTGTCATTTACTTAACCGCCTCTCGCGCCTTAACTAACTGCGCCTCTGTTAAATGGCAACGTGAAAGATGTCCTGGAAGATTCTCAACCAACTTTGGCATCTCTGTTGCACAGAGGTTGCCTGGTACTTGGTTTGCGAATTCGCAACGTGCACGGAATGAGCAACCTTCAGGTAAACGAATAAGTGAAGGTGGCTGGCCAGGAATTGCATGTAGTCGTTCGTTCTTTCCTACGCGAGGAATAGATTGAAGTAGACCGATTGTGTATGGATGATCTGGCTT
>CAZMDJ010000057.1:0-1292 GCA_964565165.1 uncultured Actinomycetes bacterium
ATTCGATGGTCGAATTCGATAAAGATGATGTCGAAGCAATTGGTTTATTAAAGATAGATATATTGGGCTTGCGCATGCAATCTGCAATTGCTTATGCGGCAACAGAGATCGAACGCACCGAAGGTCGCGCAGTTGATATCGAATCAGTTCCGCTTGATGATCCTGATACCTATAAATTAATTCAATCAACTAAGACAATCGGTTTATTTCAAGTGGAATCTCCAGGGCAGCGCGAATTAGTTGGCAAGCTCCAACCAAATTGCTTTGAAGATTTAATTATCGATATCTCGCTCTTTAGACCAGGGCCAGTTAAGAGCGACATGATCACGCCATTTTTAAATGCGCGCCATGGTTTTAAACCAGCGCAGTTAATTCACCCTGATTTACATGGCGTTTTAGCGCAGACTGAAGGCGTTGTGGTCTTCCACGAACAGGTTATTCAGATCATTGCAATCATGGCTGAAATTTCTTACGCAGAGGCTGACGAGAAACGTCGTGCACTTGGTGATTTCTCAAAGCAGCAGGAAGTCTGCGATTGGTTCTATAGCCGTACTTCGCGCTACCCAAAACCAGTTGTCGATGAGATCTGGAACGTACTTCGCGCCTTTGCATCTTTCGGTTTCTGTAAAGCGCATGCGGCAGCTTTCGCGTTACCTACATATCAATCTGCCTGGCTTAAAACTCACCATCCCGCTGCATTTATCGCAGGGTTATTAACACACGATCCAGGTATGTATCCGAAGCGTTTGATTTTAGATGAGGCGCGTCAGATGGGAATCGCAGCGCTACCTGTTGATGTAAATAAATCTGATGCGGTTTATCGCGTCGAAGGCAACGGAATCCGAATGGCGTTAAGCGATCTCGCCGGAATTTCAGAGGCAGAGGCGATCAATATTGTCCGCGCACAACCATATTTAGATTTAACAGATTTCGTCCGTCGCGCAGGCGCATCTCTACCGACTACCGAAAAGTTAATTATGGTCGGGGCTTTTGATTCTCTGCATAACATCAATCGCAGAGATTTACTTTTACATCTTGCTGATATCAACCGTTCGCCAGCTGCAGCGCTACCTGGTGCACAGATGACCTTTGGATTTAAAGCGCCAGATCTAAAGCCAAGTGGTTTACCTGATTTAACAAATACCGAAAAGGTACGTACCGAGATTGAAACTTTAGGCATGGAAGTCAGTTCGCATCTTTTAGAATTTTACGGACATTTCCTCAACCAAATAGGTGCAGTTAAATCATCTGATCTACTCAAACAACGTTCCGGTTCGAGCATCTAGGTCGCC
>CAZMDJ010000057.1:1302-5764 GCA_964565165.1 uncultured Actinomycetes bacterium
CGTTCTGGAAAGCGCGTTATCTTTTTATCTATCGATGATGGTTTTGGTTGCAGTGATGCAACTTTCTTTACAGATACCCACGAACAATTTGCGCAGACTCTCTTCTCATCAAAGCTGCTCTTGGTGCGCGGAGTAGTGCGCCGTACTGGTCCAAAAGGCGTTTCTATCCGCGCAACCGGGGCGTGGGATTTGGGCGCTGCTTATGAAAGTTTTATCCAGAAGAAAAGTAATCTCATCTCATGACGACGATTATTCATTGCGATATGGATGCCTTCTACGCATCTGTCGCAGAGCTAGATGATCCGTCGCTACGCGGTAAACCAGTTGTGGTCGGCGCAGGAATTCGCGGCGTTGTATTAAGTGCAAATTACGCAGCACGTAAATTCGGAATTCGCGCCGCAATGCCGGTGGGGCGCGCAAAACGTATGGCGCCTAATGCAATCTTTGTGACTCCAGACCACCACAGATACTCAGAAATTTCCGCAAAGGTAATGAAGATATTTGAATCATTTACCCCATTTGTCGAACCACTATCACTTGATGAGGCATTTATGGATGTAACTGGTGCGCAACGTTTATTAGGTACTCCTCGCGAGATTGGCCAAGCAATTCGCAAACGCGTACACGATGAATGTGGAATTACCTGTTCGGTCGGAATTGCATCTAATAAATTTATTGCAAAGTTGGCCTCCGGACACTGCAAACCAAATGGATTACTTGAGATTCCAGATGATCGCGTAATTAGTTTTCTGCATCCACTTCCCGTATCTGATTTATGGGGAGTCGGACCAAAGACTGCCGAACAGCTACAACGACTTGGATTAAATCAAGTAAGCGATATTGCAAATACTCCGCTAGATACTTTAAAACGCGCACTTGGCGATGCAACTGGCGAACATTTATATGATCTTTCATGGGGGCGCGATTACCGTGAAGTTATTGTTGATGATCCTGATCAATCAATCGGTGCCAACGAAACTTTCTCTTACGATATTGATGACCCAGAAATTATTTTGCGTGAATATTTAAAGTTAACCGAACGCGCAAGCACCAGGTTACGTAGCCGTGATTTATATGCGAAGACCATTTCAATAACAGTGCGTTTCTCCGATTTCAAAACAATCACTCGTTCAAAGACTTTGCCACTTCCAATTAGTTCAACTCATGAGATTTATCAGGTTGTAAAAGATCTCTACCTGGCGCTGAAATTGGATCGCGTTCAATTGCGCCTAGTTGGTGTCTCGTTATCTAATTTCAAAGAGGATGCGCCTGAGCAATTGATGCTTGGCCAGCGCGAAAAGGGGTGGCGCGAGGCTGAGAGCGCTATCGATCAAGCGGCGGCGCGCTTTGGCGAGAAATCGGTCCGCCCAGCCCGGTTGTATAGAAGGAAAGAGAAAGAGTAAATTGCCCTTATGGGCCTAACCGATCGCGAGAAGCAGATCATCGAACAGATGGAGCGCGAGCTTGCATCTGAAGATCCGCGCTTAGTTGCGACAATGGAACGTAAGCGCCCAGGGCTGATTTTTAATCTCTTGGCAGTACTCCTTGGAATCGCGCTGATTCTGGCTGGGGTAATTGCAAAGTTTGCCCTCCTTGGAATCGTCGGCTTCTTGGTTGCCCTTGGTGGGGCTGCGACTATCCGCATCGGAAAGCCAAATATCAAGGTGAAAGGCCCAGGCTTCCCAGGAAAAGGAAATATCCAGGATCGCTGGGATCGAAGAAACCAGTAAATAAGCTTGAAATTACCCGCCCACGAGGCGGGTTTTTTTATGTGTTCAAGTGGGGAGAAAGTGTAAAAAAGTGGCTAAAGGTGGTTGAAAAAGGAGAAAAGTGGAGTAAAGTGGGGAATTGTTAGGAACCAGGGGAAGGGGGCCTAAGCAGATGTTCTTGGGAACCCACGAACCAAAGCTTGATGAGAAGGGTCGTTTGATCCTCCCTGCAAAGTTCCGCGAAGAGCTCTCTTCGGGCCTAGTAATTACCAAAGGCCAAGAGCGTTGTTTATATGTATTTCCGCAGAGTGAATTCGTAACCATTACCGAAACTCTCCGCCAAGCACCTGTTACTCAAAAAGCAGCTCGTGATTATTCACGTGTCATGTTTGCAGGCGCACACGATGAGATTCCTGATCGCCAAGGTCGCGTGACAATTCCGCAGAGCCTTCGTGAATATGCAAGTTTAGAAAAAGCATGCGTAGTTATTGGCGCAAATACCCGCGTTGAAATTTGGGATTCAAAGGCTTGGAACGAATACCTCGCAGATCGTGAAAAGAATTTCGCAGATGTTTCAGAAGAGGTATTTCCAGGACTCTTCTAACTAACCCTTGAGGCCACTGCCTTCCTCGTTCTGACTTCACTTCCCCGAAGCCAGAACCTGATCCGTAGGACGGCAGTGACCTGAGGGGTTAGCAGTTTTAAAAGCGCATGACCAGGAATGAATGAAAGGGGAAGAGAATGCACGTATCTGTAGCACTTGATCGATGCATCGAATTGCTGACACCAGCAATTGAAAAATCTTCTTCTCCTATATTTGTTGATGCAACTTTGGGTCTTGGCGGACATTCATTTGAAATGTTAAATCGCTTTCCAAATTTAACTTTAATCGGTATCGATCGCGATACCTCGGCAATTGAAAAAGCTAGCGCCAGACTTTCAGAATTTGGTAGCCGCGTACATATTGCACACTCAGTGTTTGATCGCTTCAACGAAGTTGTTAAATCATTCGGTTTTGTAAAAATTGATGCGGCGCTCTTTGATCTTGGCGTTTCATCAATGCAACTTGATGTTGCAGAACGTGGATTCTCTTACTCGCAAGATGCGCCGCTTGATATGCGCATGGATCAATCACAGGGGATTACTGCAGAAGAGATTGTTAATACTTGGTCACATGGTGATTTAGCTCGGATCTTGCGCGTATATGGCGAAGAGAAATTTGCGCCACGTATTGCAGATTTCATTATTCGCGAACGCGAGAACGCTCCAATTAAGAGCACCGCGTTATTGGCAACATTGGTTAAAAATGCAATCCCTGCAGCTGCACGACGTACCGGCGGTAACCCAGCAAAGCGCACATTCCAAGCGCTACGTATTGCAGTAAATAATGAACTTGAAGTTATCGAAAACGCTCTGCCACAAGCGCTTGATTTATTAAATGTTGGTGGTCGTTTAGTAGTTCTCTCATTCCAATCTCTTGAAGATCGCATCGTTAAAGAGGCTTTCGCGCAGGTCACGCAATCAACTTCTCCTCGTGACCTTCCGGTTGAGCTTCCTGGTCATGAAGCGAAGTTCAAGTTAATTGCAAAGGGCGAAGCGGCGAGCGATAAGGAGATTGCGGATAACTCACGTGCGCAATCAGTTCGTATCCGCGCAGTCGAAAGGGTGGCAGCTTAAATGGCGTTACCTAGTTTCGCTCCGGCAATTATCAAAACCCGCCAGGCAATCACTCAATCTTCACAGCGCGCAATTCTGCGTCTGGTTCCAGAACTCGAAACTGGCAAACCAGTCACAAATCGTTCGCTAACAATTTTAGGAACCATCAGTGCAATTTTGGTTGCACTGACAATGTTTGTGATTACAACTCTTTCAACACAGGATGCATTTACCTTGGCTAAGTTGCAGCGCGAAGCGCAGACTTTAAGCGATGAGCGCGATGCAGTTAATCGTGAAATTGCATTTAAGAGTTCACCAATGGCACTTGCATCACAAGCACAGAAGTTGGGAATGAAGCCAAATAGCCAACCGCGCTTCATCGATATTTCTGGTGAAGTAAATGGCTAAGAATCTTTTTCAAAAACGAATCACTGCGCTAATCGCAATTTTCCTAGTTGGCATCTCTGGAATTGTTATTCGATTAATTGATGTGCAGGCGATTAATGCCAGCGATTACACCTCTCGCGCGGAGAATGAGCTATATAGAGTAAACACTCTTTTAGCGCCCCGTGGCGAGATCACAGATATCAATGGAATTCCTTTTGCCAGAAGCGTTAGCGCAATCAATGTAGTTGTAGATCAGACAATGATCGAAAATCCAGAGCGAGCTGCAGCAATTGCGGCTCCGATTCTGAAGATGAGTGTTAATGATGTGCTCTCAAAGATTGTGGGAGATAAGCGTTGGTATTTAGTAGCTCGTAATGCCACACCAGCGCAGTGGAATGCGCTTAAAGATGCATTTGCTGCGTATAACGATAGTTTGGGAAGAGCGGATTTTAATAAGCGAATTGTGGGTTTCTTTTCAGAACGTAATTACACACGTGAATATCCAGCAGGCTCATTAATCGCTTCATTGGTCGGTTTTGTTAATCAAGAGGGCACTGGCGCGGCTGGAATTGAATCAAGTTTAAATTCAATTCTTAAGGGCACAGATGGAAAGTATGTTTACGCCAACGGTTACGCGGCCCAAATCCCAGGAACACAGCAGCAGATTGTTCAAGCAAAAGCAGGAAATACCATCCTTTTAACAATCGATC
>CAZMDJ010000057.1:5774-7242 GCA_964565165.1 uncultured Actinomycetes bacterium
ATCGCGATATTCAATATGTAGCACAGAGCGCAATCGCAAAAGCTGTTAGAAATTCAAATGCAGCTGGCGGAACCGTAATTGTGATGGATCCTAAGACCGGTGAAATTCTTGCCCACGCAACTGCGCCGACTTTTGATCCGAATAAGCCTGTTAAATTATCTAATGTTCATAATTCGTCTGTACAAGATGTGTACGAACCAGGTTCAACTGGAAAGGTAATGACTTTAGCTGCAGCAATCGAAGAGAAGTTGGTATCTGCTACTACAGTATTTGAAGTTCCTTATACGTTACGTACAAAGTATGGGACTTTCCATGATCACGAAAGACATCCACTTCAGCATTTAACAACCGCCGGAATTCTTGCAGTTTCAAGTAATATCGGAACAATCAAAATTGGTTCAATGCTTAGCGATCAGAAACTTTATGATTACTTAAGAGCTTTTGGTGTTGGTAGTTCATCTAACTCAGGTTTGCCTGGTGAATCTCCGGGTTTAATTAATGCACCGGAAAATTGGAGCGGAACTTCAAAGCCGACAATGTCATTTGGGCAGGGTTACTCAGTAACGGCAATGCAGGCGACCTCGATTTTCGCGACAATTGCAAATGACGGTGTACGTGTAGAGCCAACTGTGATTGCAGGTACATCTGATTCACAGGGTCATTTCACTCCCGCTAAAGCCCGAAACAGTTCAAGAGTAATTAGCGCGACAACTGCACAGACAATGCGTTTAATGATGGAGAGCGTTGTAAGTGCAAACGGAACCGCACCAAGCGCTGCTATTCCGGGATATCGAATTGCAGGTAAGACGGGTACTGCGCAACGTGTAGTTAATGGTCGCTATAGCGGATATACCGCTTCATTTATCGGTTTCGCCCCGGCAGATAATCCACGTTATGTAATTAGCGTGACGATTCAAGCACCTCAGGGAATGCACTGGGGAGGCGTACTTGGCGGGCCGGTATTTAAGGATGTAATGAGTTACGTTCTAGAGGCGAAGCACATTCCGCCTTCAAATACTAAAGTGAAGCCACTAGCTCTTAACGCATCACAGATTGTGAAGACTAAACAATGATCAGACCGGTAAATTCTCCAACAGTTAGCTTTGCAGGTATTGCAAAGTTAATTGGTGCGGAATTCGAACAAGATCTTGAAGTCTCAGGAATTGCACAGAGCGCAACTGAAATTGAACCAGGTGATGTATTTGTGGCAATCGCTGGAGCAAAACATCACGGAATTGATTTCTTAGAAGAAGCAATTACTAATGGGGCAGTAGCGGTTATTACTGACAAAGATGGAGCAAATTCAAAATTACCAACTCTGATTGTAAATAATCCTCGTCGTATAGTTGGTGAAGTTGCAGCACACATCTATGGCGATCCAAGTGCCAACATGTTTACCGTTGGGATCACCGGTACAAATGGCAAGACCACGGTGACCACGCTTTTACATCAGATTTGGCAACGCGCT
>CAZMDJ010000058.1:0-6722 GCA_964565165.1 uncultured Actinomycetes bacterium
CGTACATTGTTTGCTAAACGATTTCCAACGCGAGCAAGCGGTAATGATGCTGGAATTTCATATTTAGCAAGCAAATCCCAATGCTGAGTTGAAGTTCCCCACATTGCAGCTAAATGGCGACGAACTTCGGATTCTGACGCGCGTTGTATTGTGGTTGTAGAAATTAATTGGCGACCGGTAGGAGCGTAATTTTCCATCATATTGCTGATTGCAATTGAATTAACTACTGGGCCAGCTTGCATTCCATCAAGCAAGAGATGCGGACTATCTGATGGCGATGCATCCGGCACGTGATACCAAGTTGTGCAGCCAACCATCGGTGGAACTGATTCGATATCTAGTAACTGCGCAGCGGTTGTGGCATCAGTTGCGACTATAACTTGATCGAACTTGATCTTGCCATCGCTAGTTTTAAGCACCCCATCTTTAATTGATTCTACGGTTACTTCGTATCGAATATCTTTGACTCGCTTAGAAAGTTCTGCCGCTAAAGCACCGGCACCATTTGTTGGTAATCCAGGGCGTCCTGTTACAAATGAATTGATAAGTTCTTTACCAACGGAAGCCTCTACTTCAGATGGATCACAGAGAAATACTCCAGTTAAAAACGGACGAAGCACACGATCATATGTACGGCCAAGTGGCTGTAGTTGGCTAGCGACAGATACTCCAGACTTTGGAGATTTTGTTAAATAACTGATTAGTCCTAGCTTCTCTTTCAGAGAGCCAGTACTTGCACTTAGCGCACTCTTTAAATGATGTCGTGGATCTCCAAGAAATGATTCTTTGCCTTCAATCGAAATTGACACTGCACGTGGCGCTTCTACAAAGCCAATATGGTTAATGACATTTAGGCGTCGAAGTTCTGGATAGTTGGCGTTAATTAATTGAAATCCACGATCCAATAAGAAGCCATCTACGACATCGGTTGCAAGGCGGCCACCCGCACGATCTGAACCTTCGAGAACAATTACCTCTTTACCAGCTTCTTCCAAAGTAATTGCAGCGTTTAAGCCTGCAAGACCTGCGCCAACGACTACTACTGTCATTTGAAGTTCCTTGCTTGATCGATTATCTCTGCCACCTGCAGCGCCAGTAATTTTGAAACCGGCAACTGACCGTTTCCTTTTAAGAATTCGGCCATTTGTGAATAGAAAGCAACATAATTACCAGGAACCGCATCAACATCTGACACTTTATCGCCTTGATGTAATTGAACTTTAGAGCGCTTATCGCCTGATACATATGTGCCGGCTCGCAATAAATTCTCTTGTGGATCTAATTCGTTGACTACCAGTGCACCTTTGTCACCTAATAAGCGAATTCGTGGACCTGGCGCTCCAGAGATGGCACTTGCGGCAAGTGAAGATACAACGCCACTATCGTGTTCAAGAACTAAGAGCACATCATCATCAGAAGCACCACGAACAGAATTAACGTGCGCGTATTTCAATTTCGCAGGGCCAAAGCAATCAATCGCAGTTGAAATCAAATGACTCTGCAAATCTAGTAGTAATCCACCGCCTTGCTGCGGAGTTGACTGTTCTCGCCAAGATTGGGAATTTAAATCTGGACGGAATCTTTCAAAGCGACCATCAAATCGATGTGGAGTTCCGATCAAATCAAGTTTTGCCTTTATTGTCAGAGTATCGCTATCCCAAAGACGATTAAAGAAAACGGTGATTGGTACGTTCTTGCTTTCGGCATAATTAAATAGTTCGCGAGTTGCCGCAAGTGTTGGCGCCATAGGTTTATCAACCACCACTGCTATCCCGGCATCAATAGCTGCTTTGGCATTTGATTCGTGAGCGGTATTAATAGATGCAACTACTGCCAAATCCAAATTCTGTGCTAATAATTCAGCGGCGTCCGCGCAGATTACCGCGTTTGGAAAGTCAACCTTTGCTTGGGCTGCGCGATCTGGATTATTAGTTTGGATTGCAACTACATCAAAGCCGGCATATTTAAGTAAAGGTGCATGGAAAACTCTTCCAGCTAACCCGTAACCAAATATGCCAGCGCGCATTTACTTAGTCTTCTAACTTAGCTGGCCACCAGATGCGCTTGCCGATGATGTGAACCAAGGCAGGAACAAGTAGTGAACGAACAACTAAAGTATCGAGTAGAACGCCAAATGCAACAGCAAATGCAATTTCAGCTAGTGCAACCAGAGGAATGATTCCAAGAACAGTAAATGTTGCCGCAAGGACCACACCTGCAGAGGTAATCACGCCACCAGTAACCGTTACACCCTTAATTGTTCCCGCTCGAGTACCAAGCTTTAACGCCTCTTCACGAACACGTGTCATTAAGAAGATGTTGTAGTCGATACCAAGTGCTACTAGAAATACGAAGGTAAATAGTGGGAACGAAGTATCCGCACCTGGGAAGTTAAAGATGTGATTGAAGGCAAACGCTGAAGCACCGAGAGTTGCTGCGAATGAAAGAATCACAGTCAGTAGGAGAACTACCGCGGCCATAATGCTTCGAAGTAATAGCGCCAAGATCAGTGCGATAACTACGAGCACAATTGGAATCACCAAATTGCGGTCATGTGTAGATGCAACGTCAACATCGTGGAAGGTTGCGCTAATGCCACCAACTAGAGATGCTGAATCAACTGTATGCGCCGCATCGCGGATTGCTGAGATTAATTCACGCGCTGCTGATGAATCAGCAGGCACACTAAGAGTTGCGTTTACAACTACTTTTCCGCCAACCTCTTTAACTACAGGGTTTGCTGGATCTTGAATTTCTGGAACTACTGAAGCAACTCCATCAACCTTTGAAACCGCAGCGATCATCGCCGCTGATTTATCTTTTGAAACAATGATTGAAGTTGGTTGATTCTGTCCGCCCGGGAAGTGCTCAAGTAGTAGCTCCTGCCCTACCAATGACTTCGGCTTCTTTGTGAAACCTTCAAGAGTAGAGATACCGGTTGCCTTAAGGGTTCCGATGAATCCAACCATCACCAAAAGCACCGCAGAGGTAATTACCGCATAGCGCTTTGGATGGGTGGCTGTTGAATTTGCGACCTTTGACCAGAAACCAGTTAGCTTTTCATCAACATCATCATGTCGTGGAATACGTGGCCAGAAGATCCAGCGACCAAATAGAACCAAAAGCGCTGGAAGTAGAGTCAAAATGGTAATCATCGAAGCGATAATTCCAATTGCGCCAACTGGTCCAAGTGAACGGGTATTACTTAGCTCAGTTACCAATAGAACCAATAGACCAATTGTCACTGTTGAACCTGAAGCGATAATTGGTTCGAATACTCCACGAAGAGATGTCTTCATCGCATCGTACTTTGAATCGTAATGATGTAGCTCTTCACGGTAACGAGCAATCAGAAGCATCGCGTAATCCGTAGCAGCACCGATAACAAGCACAGAGAGAATTCCTTGTGATTGACCGTCTAAAGTCAGAATGTCATTCTTAGCTAGAACATAGATAACTGCACCAGCTAATGATTCAGCGATTAACGCTGACATCAATGGGAAGATCCAAAGAACTGGTGAGCGATAAACCACGATCAAAATCAGAGCAACAATTCCTAGAGTCCAAAGAAGCAGAGTTGAATCGATGCCACCGAATGCTTTAAATAGATCTGCGAAGATCGCTGCAAAGCCAGTTACGTGCGCCTCATAGCCACCGCTCTTTGCGAATTGATCGCTATATGTGCGGATTGAATCAATTACCAACGGAAGCGCTGGTTCTTTACCTATTTGATCTGCAATCTTCTTGGCATCAAATGAGAGCGAACCAAGGATTGCTTTTCCATCTTCTGATGGGAAGGCAAAGATAGGTGCACCTTTGATTAAGTAATTTCCGATAGATACATCTGGATGTTCGGTGAGAGTTTTACCTGGAAGAGAATTTAAGAAACCGGTTGCAGCTGCAACCTTCTGTGCATCTACATCGCCGGTAAATAAGACCAACGCAGGGATAGCGCGATCAGAGCTTGGCGAGAAGGCTTTGTACTCTTGCGTGAACTTGTATGACTCAGCGCTCTTCGGCAAGAAGTCAGAGTTATCGTTCTTTTGAACAGATGAAAGATTGCCGAACATTGGTCCAGCAACACCTGAAATTCCTAGCCAAGCAACAACTGTGATGATTGCAATCCATAACGGCTTACGTCCGCGCATAAGTAAATACCCCTCCGATTTAATATGGTGAGTTTAGCCAATAGAATCACCTAGTGCCTGTAGCCGTATCCGACATCACTGTGATGCATAGCGGGCTACTTGATTATGAAAAGTCTTGGCAGATGCAACGCGAAATTCACGCAAAAGTTGCCGAAGGTTCAGAGCAAAACACTTTAATTCTCATCGAACACCCATCTGTCTATACCGCGGGTCGTCGCACCGATTTATTGGAACGCCCTCAGGATGGAACCCCTGTTATTGATGTTGATCTAGGTGGTCGAATTAAAATTAATAAAAAAGGTCAGATTGTTGGTTATCCAATAGTCAGATTAGAACGACGAAACGAAGTTGTTGGATTTGTACGAAATCTCGAAGAAGGTCTGGTTGCAACTCTTGCAGAGTTTGGCATCACTGGAATTTCGATTGAAGGCAAGACCGGTGTTTGGATTAAAGATGAACGCAGTGAAAGAAAAATCTCTGCAATCGGTGTGCGTGTTGCTAAAGGTGTAACGATGCATGGCTTTGCGTTAAATGTCTGCCCGGATTTAGATAAGTTCAATCAGATTATTCCTTGCGGCATGCCAGAGGCCGAGACCACCAGCATGGAAAAAGAGTTAAATCGCACAATCACAATTGATGAGGTCACGCCTGTGCTTAAAAAACATATGGTCGAGGTCCTAGCAAAGGTAAGTAAACTAGCCATATGACAACCGCTCCAGAGGGTCGCAAACTTCTTCGCATTGAGGCGCGTAACGCCGAAACACCAATCGAACGTAAGCCTGAATGGATTAAGACCCGCGCAAAGATGGGTCCTGAGTACACACAACTTCGCTCATTAGTTGTTAACGAAGGTTTACATACTGTCTGCCAAGAAGCTGCATGTCCAAATATTTTCGAATGTTGGGAAGATCGCGAAGCTACATTCCTAATTGGTGGAGATCGTTGTACTCGTCGTTGCGATTTCTGCAATATCGATACCGGTAAGCCACTTCCAGTTGATCGCGACGAACCACGTCGCGTTGCCGAATCTGTAAAGCAGATGGAACTTCGCTACGCAACAATCACTGGCGTAACTCGCGATGACCTTGAAGATGAAGGCGCATGGCTTTACGGCGAAACAATTCGCAAAGTTCATGAGCTAAATCCAGGTACTGGCGTTGAGATGTTGGCGCCTGATTTCAGCGGTAAGCCAGAGCTTTTAAATCAAGTATTTGATTCACGTCCTGAAGTTTTCGCACATAACTTAGAGACTGTGCCTCGTATCTTTAAGCGAATTCGTCCAGCATTTACTTATGAAATGTCTCTAAATGTAATTACTCAAGCACGCGAATTCGGACTTATTACCAAATCAAATTTGATTTTAGGTATGGGCGAAGAGCGCGAAGAGGTAACTCAGGCGCTTAAGGACCTACATAACGCAGGTTGCGACATCATCACCATCACTCAATACCTGCGCCCAACTCCAAAACATCATCCAATCTCTCGTTGGGTAAAGCCAAATGAATTCGTAGAGCTTGCTGATGAAGCAAAGGCGATTGGTTTCTCTGGTGTTATGAGCGGTCCACTTGTACGTTCAAGTTATCGCGCAGGTCGTCTGTACAAAGAGGCGATGGCAGCCCGTGGCTGAATTGGTTTATCCCCCAGTTATTGGACTCTTCAAAGTTCTTTGGAAAGGTCTGGATATTCAATTTGAATTTGAAGGACAAGAGAATCTGCCACGTAAAGGTGGCGCAGTAATTGCTAGTAATCACATCAGTTATTTAGATTTCGCATTTATCGGAACTGGTGCTTTGCATTTAAAACGCTACATTCGATTTATGGCCAAGAAGGGCGCATTCGATAACAAGATTGCAGGTCCGCTGCTTCGTGGAATGAAACATATCTCCGTAGATCGTGAAAATGGCGGCGCATCATTTGTTGCTGCACTTCGTGCGCTACGTGATGGCGAAATTGTTGGAATTTTTCCTGAAGCAACAATCAGTACATCTTTCGAAATCAAAGGAATGAAATCTGGCGCTGTTCGTTTAGCGATGGGCGCAAATGTTCCAGTTGTTCCGGTCGTTATCTGGGGTTCACAACGTATTTGGACTAAAGGCGTGCCACGCGATTTCCGTCGTAAATCTGTACCTGTACATATTGTTTATGGTGAACCAATTACATTCACTAAAGATCAAAATCTTGAAGAAGCCGAGACGCAGCTTCGCAATAAAATGATTGAAATGCTTCACAAATTGCAGGAAAAGTATCCAGATAGCCATGTTGGTGAGCGCTGGGCGCCGCAACGACTTGGTGGCACCGCCCCTGCCCCGTTAAACTCCTAACCATGTTTGGACAGATTCGCGAAGCGTATAAAGTAACTAAGCAAGAGAAGCCATGGATTGGCGCAGCAATGGCGTTCACATTCCTAGTTGTTCTTGCGATCGGTGTTCTAGTCGGAAACTCAACTGGTCACCCAATCTATGCCGGATTTATCTCAACCCCGCTTGCACTTCTCGCAGCGATGTTCCTATTTAGCTTTGTTGCTAATCGTGCTGCCTACTCTTCTATTGAAGGTGTTCAAGGCGCAGGCGCATC
>CAZMDJ010000059.1:0-6242 GCA_964565165.1 uncultured Actinomycetes bacterium
TTAGAGTAACTTTCACAGAGATTATTTAGGATACGTAGCGTTCCACGAATTGAAAATAAATTGAATCTAATATTGGATTCCGTTTATGAAAAATGGCGTACGCGAAATCGCGAAATTAGCGAAAGTATCAATCGGTACGGTTTCAAATGTTATGAACCGCCCCGAAGTTGTTTCCCCTGAGACTGTTGAGCGCGTAAACGCTGCAATGACCGAATTGGGATATGTAGTCGGAGCCCGCAAGAAGGGGCGCCGAGTCCTGGCTTTCGGCGAAACCGCCCAAGGCAAGGCAATCATCGAAAAGGTGGCGCAGAACGGCCTCGAGGTCCAGGCGATCGACCTAGATGACGAAAGTAAGCGTGAAAAGCTCCTTCAATACCTATTAACTAATAAGTCCGCTGCGGCAGCCCTCCTTGTGGTGACCCAGGCCGGGGCGATGGCTTCAGAGATCGGGAATATCCTCAACTAGCCCGCTGTTCCTCTAGTTAGAAAACCTGAGTCGCGCCGACTCAACTTTATGAGTAATCTCGGCTCAGGATTCCCTAACATCTAAGGAGCAAGAAAACATGGCTAGAGCAGTTGGAATCGACCTAGGTACAACCAATAGTTGCGTCTCGGTTCTAGAAGGCGGAGAACCAACCGTCATCGCCAACGCAGAAGGCGCACGTACGACCCCGTCAATCGTCGCTTTCGCGAAGAATGGCGAAGTTCTCGTAGGTGAAGTGGCGAAGCGCCAATCAGTAACCAACGTAGATCGCACTATTCGTTCAGTTAAGCGCCACATCGGCACAAACTGGAATATCGATATCGATAATAAGAAGTACACCTCGCAGGAAATTTCTGCACGTGTATTACAAAAATTAAAGCGCGACGCCGAATCATATTTAGGCGAGACCGTTACTGATGCAGTTATTACCGTTCCTGCATATTTCAATGACGCACAGCGTCAAGCAACAAAAGAAGCTGGCGAAATTGCTGGCCTAAATGTTCTACGTATCATCAACGAACCAACTGCAGCAGCGCTCGCATACGGTCTTGATAAGGGCGATAAAGAACAGACAATTTTAGTTTTCGACTTAGGTGGCGGAACATTCGACGTTTCACTTCTTGAAATTGGCGATGGCGTTGTCGAAGTTAAAGCGACCAATGGTGATAACCATCTTGGTGGCGATGATTGGGATCAAGCACTTGTTGATCACTTGGTAAATACATTCCGCGCAACAAACGGTTTAGATTTAACAAAAGACAAGATGGCAATGCAGCGCGTTCGCGAAGCAGCTGAAAAAGCGAAGATTGAACTTTCATCATCAATGCAAGCAACTGTAAATCTTCCATACATCACAGTGGATGCTGACAAGAATCCAATGTTCATGGACGAAACAATTACTCGCGCACAGTTCCAGCAACTATCAGCAGATCTACTTGCACGTTGCAAGAAGCCTGTTGAAGCGGTGCTAAAGGATGCAGGCATTCCAATTTCAAAGATTGATCACGTACTACTTGTTGGTGGTTCAACACGTATGCCAGCGGTTGTTGATCTAGTTAAGGAAATGACCGGCGGAAAAGAGCCAAATAAGGGCGTAAATCCTGATGAAGTAGTCGCAGTTGGTGCTTCACTTCAAGCTGGTGTTCTAAAGGGCGAAGTTAAGGACGTGCTACTTCTTGACGTAACACCACTATCACTTGGTATCGAAACCAAGGGCGGCGTTATGACAAAGTTAATCGAACGTAACACCACAATTCCTACAAAGCGCAGTGAAGTATTTACAACTGCTGATGACAATCAGCCAGCTGTACAGATTCAAGTTTTCCAGGGCGAACGCGAAATGGCTGCTTACAACAAGCGCCTCGGAATGTTCGAACTAACTGGACTTCCACCTGCACCACGCGGAGTTCCGCAGATCGAAGTTACCTTTGATATCGATGCCAACGGAATCGTTCACGTATCAGCAAAGGATCTTGGAACTGGCAAGGAACAGAGCATGGTTATCTCTGGTGGCTCTGCACTTTCTAAAGAAGATATCGAACGCATGATGAAGGATGCGGAATCACACGCAGAAGAAGATAAGAAGCGTCGTGAAGAGGCAGAGATTCGCAACAACGGTGATGCACTTGTTTATCAAACAGAGAAGTTCATCAACGAAAATCGCGAGAAACTTTCTGAAGGCGAAGGCGCAGCGAAGCTCGCTGATGCAGAAGCTGCACTTGCAGATCTTAAGAAGCTACTTGAAGGTGCTGATTACGATGGCATCAAGGCGGCAACTGAGAAGCTTGCACAACTTTCACAAGAACTTGGCGCAGCGCTTTATGCAGCTAATGCAGCAGGTGCTCCTCAAGGTAGTTCTTCAAACGATGATGGCATCCAAGATGCTGAGGTTGTTGAAGAGTAATGACTGAGAACGAATCAACTAATGATTCGGTAGAAGTTGCAGCAGAAGTCGAAGATCAAAACTTCGACCTCACTGCCACTTTAACCGCAGATTTACAGCGCCTACAGGCCGAATACAGCAATTACCGCAAGCGCGTAGAACGAGATCGCGCAGTGGCATCTGAAATCGCAGTGGCATCAGTACTTTCTGAGCTACTTTCAACTTTAGATGACATCGATCGCGCATCACAGCACGGCGAACTTTCTGGTGGCTTTAAATCTGTCGCAGATCAATTAATTGCAACTACAACAAAACTTGGTTTAGAAAAATACGGCACCGATGGTGACGAATTTGATCCGCAGATTCACGAAGCTCTTATGCATGACACATCAGCAGATGTAACTGTGCCAACTGCTTCGAAAATTCTGCAACCAGGTTATAAATTTAAAGAGCGCGTACTGCGCCCTGCACGAGTATCGGTAACGGACCCAGAATAAAAATGGCAGCTAGAGATTTATACGAAAAAGACTTCTATAAAGTACTTGGCGTATCTAAAACTGCTAGCGCCGATGAAATAAAGAAGAAGTATCGCCAGATGGCACGCGATCTACATCCAGATCAGAACAAGGGCGATGCAAAGAAAGAAGAGCAGTTCAAAGAGGTCTCTGAGGCATACGACATTCTGTCTGATGCCAAGAAGCGCGCGGAATACGATGAAGCACGTTCACTGTTCGAACGCGGCGGAATGCCGCGCGGTGGACAGCAGCAATACCAAGGCGATTTCGGAGACATCTTCGGTGGCGGAAATCCAAACGATATCTTCGCAAATCTCTTCGGTGGTCGCCGTGGTCCTCGTAAAGGCCAAGATCTACAAACTGAAAGCACCATTACATTCCGCGAATCTGTTTACGGAACCACTTTAGATTTGCGTTTAAATGTTGAAGGTAGAGCGCAACAAATTACTGCGCGCGTTCCTGCCGGTGTACAAGATGGCGCAAAGATTCGCGTTAAAGGAAAAGGTGCACCTGGCGAAGCTGGTCCCGGAGATTTATTCATCTACCTTCATGTAAAGCATCATCCAGTCTTTGGCCGTAAGGGCGAAAACCTAACAATGACGCTACCTATTACCTTTGCAGAAGCAGCTCTTGGTGCGGATGTAAAGATTCCAACACTTGAGGGCAATGAAGTAACTGTGCGAATTGCACCAGGTACCCCAACAGGCCGCACTCTTCGCGTTAAAGGTAAAGGTGTTACAAAAGGCCATCACACCGGTGATTTATTGGTAACTGTTGATGTACAAGTTCCTCGTCGCGCTGAAGGAAAAGTTGAAGCTGCGATTAAAGCATTTGCAGAGGCAACTAAAGATGAAGATGTTCGCGCAGAATTTAGAGATAAGGCGCAACAATGAGCAAAGAGTTAGAACGCAAAATTAATGAACTTGATGAAGAGGCAGCGGTTTACGTTATCTCTGTTGCTGCAGAGCTATCTGGTTTACATCCGCAAACTCTCCGTCAATACGATCGTTTAGGTTTAGTTTCCCCTGGTCGCACTAGTGGAAGAAATCGTCGATATTCACTTCGTGATATTGCGCTACTTCGAAGCGTCACCAAATTAGTTGACGAAGGTATAAATCACGTTGGAATCAAGCGCATCATCGAATTGGAATCCGCGATGGCTAATCTTTCAATCGAAGTTGCCAAGCTACGTATCGAAGTTGATGAATTACTTAAGAAAGATTCCGCAGTGATTATTTATAATTCAGAAGATTCAAACGGCTCTTCCAATTAGGAATCACTCTTTCACCTTCCGTTTTAAGAATTTTCTCAATGACCGTGCTGTAAACATCTCGGAAATCCGTTGTAACTTCTAAATCACCATTGACGTTATTCTTTAAATTTGGCTGATCTCCAAAGAATCCACCATTTACTTTTTCACCAATTAAGAACATTGGACCACTTGTACCGTGATCAGTTCCATCAGAAGCATTTGCAAATACTCTTCGACCAAATTCTGAGTAGACCAAAACAGTTACATCGCTTCCATACTTAGTCTTTTTCACCTGCGCCATGAATTTACTGATTGCGCTAGAAACTGTGCCTAGAAGGACAGCTTGCGCACCCTTCTCATTTGCATGGGTATCAAAGCCACCCAATGATGCGCTCCAGACTCTTGTTGGCGCTCCAGCCGCAATTAGCTTGCCGATAATGTCTAATTGCTGCGACAACTCAGTATCACCACCAGCATTTCCACCATCAATTGTTGGTAGATCTGGCGTTGAGATCGCTGGCTTTTCAAGGACCGGCGTAATGTCATCGGAAAGATTAAGTAGGTTTCTAACTGAGGTAGCGGCCAAAGACATTAATTTTGAATCTGTTATAGAAGGCTTTGAAACTAATTCGCAAGACTTACTTAGAGCTTTATTTGGCAACTTCAATCCGCCAAGTGGCAAAGCACTTCCCATATATTTCTTACCAACCATTAATGGGGGTAATACTGAACCAATGCTGATAGCGCGCATAGGGTCATAAATTTGAGTATCTAAATATCGACCAATCCACCCAGAACTTTCATGTTCACCAGGCTTTCCACTTTGCCAAATTGCCATTGAAGTAAAGTGCGATCGATCTGATTTTGGATAACTTACGCCGCGAATAATCGCAACGTTCTTTTGATCCCATAAAGATTTAATTCCGGTCATCGAACCATTTAGGTATAAATCTTCACCAAGTGGCAGAACATCATTAATTCCATATGCGATTCCGGGACGAGAGCTTTGATAAATCGGATCATTTACAGGAACAACCGTATTTAAACCATCATTGCCACCATAGAGTGTGATTACTACCAAGATTGGCGTTCCGACTTCAAGTGGTCTTATTGCAGCTTGCGCCTCAATTTGATCGATTGATAATAATGGCGAAGCTAGACCTAGCGACGCAGTGAGTTTAAGAAATTTTCTTCTTGAAAGAGTATCCATTAAACACTCACCATATATTCCGGTGCGCAGAGCGCGGTTGTTATTAATTTAACTGGATCATTTTGGGTTGCCACTAATGCAGCTTTAGTTCGAACGCTCCACTCACCTACACCTAATAAGTCTGCCAATTTCTTTACACGGTTCGCGGCTGCGGTCTTTGAGATTGGAGTGATATCTCCTTTAGCAACAATTAATTGCGCCAATTGAATTCGATATTGCGCATTTGCTACAGTTAACCAAATTTCACCAGCTGGCCATCCACCAACGTTTGGCGGATAAAAAGGTTTTTGAGATAAACGATCAAAGAAACCCAAGATAATCACTGGTTTTGCAAGCGTCGACGGCAGCACATTTAGCGCTCGACAGGCAGCGATAAACCACTCAAATGGAGGCTTCACCATTGAGTTCTCATCTGCTTTCATCGCAGGATGGTTGGCTAAAGTCTTCATGGTTGGCAAAATTTCACGATTACTAAAAGCGTTCTTTATTAAGCCATCAGTTGGTTCGGTGGCATCATTTATAAATCGAAACCAAAGTCGTTCTGCAATAAATTTCTGGCAATCATCGCGAGAGACGAGAAATTCAGTTAAGGAATTGGCATCAAAAGTTCCACTTCGCCCAAGGATATTTAAAGTTGAGTTGTCATGTCGCTTGGGGTTGAAAGTCACCACCGATGACTCTCGATCCAGTGAGTAACCAGTTAGCGCTTTTGCAACTTGCTTAATGTCATTTTCGGTATATCGATTTACACCTAAAGTAAAAAGTTCCATTAATTCTCGAGCTAAATTCTCATTCGGCGCTTTAACAGTGTTGGAATTATTATCAAGCCAATATTGCAAAGCACCATCGACCACCATGCGCTTTGCTTGATCTGCAAAATTACCTACCGCAGTTTCGCG
>CAZMDJ010000060.1:0-5841 GCA_964565165.1 uncultured Actinomycetes bacterium
GGATTTTGATGCGTTGCGTTAATTATCGCTTTTTATGGGTAAAAAATCTGGTCTCTTCGACCATGCGATCTTCGGTAATTTCGAAACCGCGCAGGGCATCGTTTAAATCAATTAAATGTTCGCCACCAGTAATTGGGGTAATTGAAATTTCCAATTGATCAACTAGACCTTCATTTAATAATTCAGTTAAAAGCCCAGGACCAGCTTCGATTAAAACATCTGGTCCGAATTCACGCTTTGCTTTTGCTAAAGCTTCGATTGGTTCTTTATTCCACCAATAATCATTTGGGTTGGTGATCAAAACATTTGATTTATGGCGAGAGATAACAACAAGTGGGCAAGGGGTAATTGCATAACGCTCTGATCGCGCTGTATTTCCGCCGATAATGATGCAATCGAATTCGCGACGACGCTTTAAGAATCTTTCGCGGTCGGTATTTGTTGATACGCCAGCTGATGAACCATCTTTTGCGGTAGAACCGTCTTGACCCATAACTAATGTGGCGACTGTATGCACGTGGAAATAGTAGGGTAGAAACATGCAACCGACGTTATTTGTTACAAATGATTTTGGCCCTAGAGCCGGAGGAATTGAGACATTTGTGCATGGTCTGGTTGAAAGATTCCCTAAGGGTTCGGTAATTGTTTACACCTCGCAACAGGGGGATACCACATCCTACGATGCGGAATGGCTTGCAAACTTTGGCGTAAAAGTAATTCGTGATCGTTCAAAGATGTTGCTGCCTACGCCTCGAGTAATTCGTGCAGTTCAGAAAGTTGTGGCATCTGAAAAACCTGGTTCGTTGGTATTCGGTGCAGCTGCACCACTTGCGATGATGGGAAAGTTTTTAGATGTACCGCGCAAAGTTGCGATTACTCACGGCCACGAAGTTTGGTGGGCCAAGGTGCCGCCCTTTAACTTAGGAATGCGCTTAATCGGTAACTCTGTTGATCATCTAACTTATTTAGGTTCCTATACCCAATCACAAATATCCAAAGCATTGTCTTCAAAAGCTAAAAAAGCGATGGTGCATATTGCACCTGGAATAGATACTGCGAAGTTTGCGCCAGTTGATGCATCTGCACTTAGAGCTGAACTTGGTTTAAGCGAAAAGGAAGTAATTGTTTGCGTTGGTCGATTGGTGCCACGTAAAGGTCAAGATGAACTTGTCCGCGCAATGCCAGAGATTTTAAAGAGCCATCCAGATGCGCATCTCTTATTCGTCGGCACCGGTTCTTATCGCAAAGTTCTAGATAATTTAATTGCAGATCGCTCTCTGCAAAAGCACGTCACTTTTACCGGTCGAGTTCAGTATGAAGATTTAACAAAGTACATCTGCGTCGGAGATATCTTTGCGATGCCTTCGCGTTCGCGTATGGCGGGCCTTGAAGTAGAAGGTTTAGGAATTGTTTATTTAGAGGCAAGTTCATGCGGTATTCCAGTATTAGGCGGAGATTCAGGTGGCGCACCAGATGCGGTGCTAGAAGGCGTTACCGGCTTGGTTGTAAACGGTCGAGATACCGCTGCCGTAGCTAGAGGCGCAATTAAATTGCTCGAATCAGATCGCAAAGCTTTGGTAACAGCATGACGTAAGTGGGCTCTTGTAGTTTGGGATTTGGAAATTTGGGCTACTAAGTTTGTGCAATTAACCCGCGGCGCTTAGCTTCAGATACCGCGCCAGATCTATTTCGCACCTGTAACTTTCTATAAATAGAACCCAAATGAGTTTTCAATGTTGATTCAGTAATAAATAGATCTTTTGCTAGCTCATCACCACTTAAACCAGTTGGCAACTTAGCCAAGATCTCCAACTCTCTTACAGTTAGGGTGCCTTTAAATTCTCTCGAATTAACAGCGCGGATTAGTCCGTTACTTGTGAATGAGAGTGGAGCGCGCTTTGCGCTATAGATCGCATTAAGAATTTCACCAAGGGGAGAAGTTTTTGAAACAAATCCACTTGCGCCCGCGTTCATACAGGCAAGTAGATTTGAATCATCATCAAGAATTGAAATCACCACAATTCCTAGGTTCTGGCTATTACGCCTTGCAAATTTCACAATCTCTAAGCCGCTGCCATCAGGTAGAGATAAATCAACGGTAATTACATCTGGGGAGGTAGCAGCAATTAGCGCAATCGCTTCTTCTTTATTTTTTGCTTCTCCAACTACTGCAATGCCTTCGCGCTCTGCCAACCCCACAATTCCTTGTCGTACAACTTCATGGTCATCAATTATTAAAAGCCTCATGGCAATCTGATTTCTACTTGAGTTCCGGTACTTTGAGATGTGACAAGTAGTTGGCCACCCAACTCTTCGACAATTTCAGAGATTCCGCGCATACCTTGGCCATCATCTCGAACCAGTATTGAATGTTCTCTAATTTCTAAAGTTATGTTATGGCCCTTCGAATGGGTGGCTGCATTACGAACCAATTCATCAATAATGCGGCGCTCTTGGGTATTTAACTTAGAGATTTCACCAATAACCTCTATATGTAGTGGTTTAGCGATCGTATTTAGCTCTTGGTGATAATCACTATCCAATTCACGTAGCGCGAATAGTTCTTGGCGCACCCGTTCAGTGGCTTCGGTGATATCAATGCGGATCTCACGTGCAGCTTCGCGATAAATAACAGGCAGATCAGATAGAAAAAGATCTAACTTAAAACCTATTGCAACTAAATCTTGTGCGAGCGAATCATGAAGATCTCGCGCAAGCTCAATCCTGGTAGAGCTCTGCGATCTCTGCAGCGAATTCCTTTGCAACGACATGGCGCTTCACCGATAACTTTGCAGTTAATTGGCCGCCAGCGATTGTGAAATCGCGATCCAAGATAATGAACTTACGAATTGATTCCGCACGACTAACCGCCTTATTGGCCTCATCGACCGCTGTCTGTATGACAGCAATCAAATCAGGGTCGCGTGTTAAATCAGATAGGGATGCCCCAGTTTTTTTATTGTTGGCAACCCATGATTTAAGTGCATCGGTATCAATTGTGATTAGAGCAGCGATATATGGCTGGTTATCACCGACAAACATGCATTGAGATACAAGTGGATGTGCACGTAAACGATCTTCAAGAACTGCAGGTGCAACATTCTTGCCACCAGCAGTAACAATAAGTTCCTTCTTACGACCGGTAATTGTTAAATAACCTTCGTGATCTAATTCGCCGATATCGCCAGTTCTAAACCATTCGCCATCAAAGACCTCTTGGTTAGCTTGGTCATTCTGCCAATAACCGCGCATGATGATTGGGCCTTTAATTAATACTTCGCCATCATCAGCAATACGTATTGAATTACCAGGAATTGGTTTACCGACCGAACCAACTTTCTGCGCTTGAGTTAAATTTAAAGTCGCGCCTGCAGTAGTTTCTGTAAGTCCGTAACCTTCAAGGATGCGAATACCTGCGCCGCGATAGAAGTGGCCAAGACGGCTACCAAGAGCTGCGCCACCACTAATTGCCGCTTCCACATTTCCACCAAGTACGTGGCGAATCTTCTTGTAAACAAGGGCGTCAAAGAGCGCATGTTGGATACGTAGCGCAGGAGAGATTTTTCCAGAATCTAAACCTTGGCTATATGCAATCGAAACTGCTGCCGCTTTACGGAAGATATTTCCTTTACCTGCTGCATCTGCCTTTGCTTC
This sequence comes from uncultured Actinomycetes bacterium, assembly GCA_964565165.1. GTDB lineage: Bacteria > Actinomycetota > Actinomycetes > Nanopelagicales > Nanopelagicaceae > ZLKRG08. The sequence goes on from CAZMDJ010000060.1 coordinate 3,655, forward strand.
CGCGCCGTTGTAAACCTTTTCAAAGATACGAGGAACAGCAAGTACGAATGTTGGTTTAAAGCTTCCGATATCTTGCATTAAACGACCTTGAACATCTGCGCAGTGAGCCATATGTAGACCTGCATAGATTGCGCCAATTTGCACCATGCGACCAAATACGTGAGCTACAGGTAGTAATAGGAGAGTAGATCCGCCTGTTTTTAAGAAGAGATCCGCTGCAGCGTTAACGACATTTCCACATTCAGATAAGAAGTTACCGTGTGTTAGCTGTACGCCTTTTGGCCTTCCAGTTGTGCCAGAGGTGTAGATAACTGTGGACACAGTATCATTTATAAAAACGTTACGACGACGTTCAACTTCTTCGTTATCTATATGCGAACCAGTGCTGCGCAAGATTCCTATGGCGTCTTCGGTGATAGTCCAAACATGCTTTGTGTGAGGTGGCAGAACACTCTGTGCTAGTTCGCGATTTGTAGGTGTTTCAACAATTAATCCAACTGCACCTGAATCATTGAGAATCCAATCAATCTGTTCAGCTGATGAAGTTTCGTAAATCGGAACTGAGATTGCACCTGCATACCAAATTGCAAAATCTAGAACTGTCCATTCGTAGCGAGTACGCGCCATGATGCCAACGCGATCACCAATTTGAATTCCGGCTGCAATTAAACCTTTAGCTGTTTCGCGAACTTCACTTTCGAATTCGCGAGCAGTTACCGGAGCCCATCCATCACCAAGTGGCTTTGAGAGAATTACTCGTGCCGGTTCAAACCAAGCGCGATCTGCAATTAATTTGGTGAGGTTGCCCTCTTTTGCATTCGGGACGATTGCAGGGATGGTGACTTCGTTCATGGCGCACACGCTAGCGCTCACTTGCCCTCAAAGGTAGCCTTTGCCGCATGACAATCTCCAAAATTTTAATTGAAGCAAGCGCTGATGATGTCCGTAAGGTCCTTTTCGATATCGCGGCTTACCCAGAATGGTCTCGTTCGATTAAGGGAGCAAAGGTCGAGACCAGCGATGATCAAGGTCGCCCGCTTCGAATCCAATTAACAATCGAAGCTGGAATGCTCCGCGATAAGCCGACTCTCGAATACGACTGGAGCGGTGCGCCAGATAAAGTTTCATTCTCATTAGTTGATGCAGATTTATTAACTCAGATGGATGGCCTTTACACCGTTAAATCTTTAGGCGACGAAACAGAGGTTACCTATGAATTGACTTCAGATGTTTCAATGCCAATTCCAAAGCCTATGTTGCACTCTGCAGAAGAGGGCATCATCAAAGCAGCGCTACAAGAGCTAAAAGAGAAAATAGAAGGTTAATGGCTCTAACAATTGGTATCGATGTCGGCGGAACTAAAGTTCTCGGCGGCGTTGTCGATGAATCTGGAAATATCCTAGAGAAAGCTCGTCGCGATACCCCGCGTCTAGGCGGAGAAGAGTTAACTAAAACTATTGTCGAAGTTGCACTTGATCTAATGCGCAACCATAAAGTTTCTGCAGTCGGAGTTTCAGCAGCAGGCTTTGTTTCATCAGATCGCAAAACAATGCTCGCAACTCCAAATATTGCAGGATGGAACGGCGTTAACTTAGATGCCGAATTAACTGCGCTAATTGGTACAGATGTTGTAATCGAAAATGATGGCAACGCTGCAGCTTGGGGCGAAGCGGTATTTGGCGCAGGTCGCGGTGAAGCGCATATGTTGTTATTAACAGTCGGAACCGGAATCGGTGCCGGCATTGTTGTTAATGGTCAATTACATCGCGGTGCATTTGGCGTTGCAGCAGAGATTGGCCATATGCGCGTTGTTCCAGAAGGACATCTCTGCGGATGTGGTGCACGTGGTTGTTTCGAGCAATATGCATCAGGTAGCGGCCTTATGCGCCATGTACGTGAAGCGATTGCAGCAACTCCAGATATCGCACGTAACTTGTTGGCTTTAGGCGATGGAACCATTGAAGGACTTAAAGGTCACCATGTAACTGAAGCTGCTCGCGCCGGTGATGTGGTTGCACTTGCTGCATTTAATACCACTGCCCAATGGTTAGGTGCAGGCATTGCATCGCTTTCAGTAATTCTTGATCCATCTGTTGTTGTTATTGGTGGCGGAGTAGTAGATGCCGGTGAAATCTTGCTCGAACCAACTCGTGCAAATATGGAACGTAAAATGCCATTCGCCGGAAA
>CAZMDJ010000061.1:0-5742 GCA_964565165.1 uncultured Actinomycetes bacterium
TCGATATTGGCCTTGCGATCTGTGAAGATATTTGGCAGAACCGCGGTCCGGTGGCAGAGCTTGCCGATCGAAACGTTGGTTTAGTTGTCGTTCCAAACGGCTCCCCATATGAGCGCAATAAAGATGACGCCCGCCTTGCTTTGGTTCAGGAACGCGCCCGCGGTTTTAAGGCGGCCCTTGCTTACGTCAATATGACCGGCGGCCAAGATGATTTGGTTTTCGATGGCGATTCAATTGTCGTTGATGCATCGGGCGAAGTATTGATGCGCACTAAGCAATTCGAAGATCAATTAGCAATTCATGATTTAACTCTGCCGCTTGGTACTTCAAATCCAGATGTAGTGATTTCTGAAGAGAACGTTGCAACCGTAGGCACCATGCACGGTGGCATCGCGCAACGCAAAGATGATTTAGCTGAAATCTGGGAAGCGCTAAAAGCAGGCCTTCGTGATTATGTAAATAAGAATGGTTTTAAATCGGTCGTACTTGGCTTATCTGGCGGAATTGATTCTGCACTTGTTGCATCAATCGCCGTTGATGCCATCGGTGCCGAGAATGTTTATGGCGTTGGCCTTCCAAGTAAGTACTCATCTGATCATTCGATTTCAGATGCAGAGGATTTAGCAAAGCGCACCGGTCTTAATTGGCGCATCGTTCCGATCGAACCGATGGTCAATGAATTTGTAAATAATTTGGGGCTTACTGGCCTTGCAGAAGAGAACGTACAAGCGCGAGTTCGTGGCACAACTTTGATGGGTATTTCTAATCAAGAGGGACATTTAGTTTTAGCTACCGGCAATAAGTCAGAGCTAGCGGTTGGTTATTCAACAATGTACGGAGATGCAGTTGGTGGCTTTGCTCCAATCAAAGATATTTATAAGACTCAAGTTTGGGAACTTGCTAGATGGCGAAATGAATTGGCGATCTACTTTGATCAGACTCCACCAATTCCAGTTAATTCAATCGATAAAGAGCCTTCTGCAGAGTTACGTCCTGATCAGAAAGATACTGATTCGCTACCGGATTATTTATTGCTAGATCAGCTATTGGTTCGTTATGTAGATGGCGATGAAGGTGCGGCATCTTTGATTGCTGGCGGCTTTAGCCATGACCTGGTTAATCGTGTGATTACCTTGGTCGACCGCGCCGAATATAAGCGCCGCCAATATCCGCCTGGAACAAAGATTTCAGCCCGCGCATTTGGTAAAGATCGCCGCCTGCCGGTGACTTCACGCTGGAAAGAGCGCTAATTAAGTAAACCTTTTAACACGGACGAAACATTGGTTTCGTAGAGTTTTGGCATGACTTCCCGCCAGATCGAATTCGTAATGCGCACGGTTGAAGAGCGCAATATCCGTTTCGTACGTCTTTGGTTTACCGACGTACTTGGATTCTTAAAATCTGTTGCAATCTCTCCGGCAGAGCTTGAAGCTGCATTCGAAGAGGGAATCGGATTCGATGGTTCTTCGATCGAAGGTTATGCCCGCCAAACTGAATCAGATATGTTGGCAAAGCCAGATCCAAATACATTCTCAATCTTGCCTTGGCGCACTGAAGCACCTGGCGCTGCTCGTATGTTCTGCGACATCGTGATGCCAGATGGTTCGCCGTCACCAGCTGATCCACGACAAGTTTTACGTCGAACACTTTCTAAAGTTTCTGACCTTGGATTTACCGCTTACGTGCATCCAGAGATTGAGTTCTTCTTATTTAAAGAGCCACCAACTCCTGGCAAGAAGCCAGAGCCAGTTGATTACGCAGGATATTTCGACCATACCCCAAACATGATTGGCCACGATTTCCGTCGCGCAGCAATCACAATGTTAGAAGCGATGGGTGTATCAGTTGAATTTAGCCATCATGAAGGCGCACCTGGTCAGCAGGAAATCGATCTGCGTTATGCAGATGCCTTATCAACTGCAGATAACATCATGACTTTCCGTCATGTTGTTAAAGAGGTCGCGCTAGAACAAGGTTTCTATGCCTCATTTATGCCAAAGCCATTTACTGAGTATCCAGGCTCTGCGATGCACACTCACGTTTCACTATTTAAAGATGATGTAAATGTTTTCTACGACGGTGGACTTCCGTACAACCTTTCAAAGACCGGCCGTTCATTTATCGCTGGAATTTTGAAGCACACTCCAGAGATCACTGCAGTTACTAATCAATGGGTAAATTCTTACAAGCGTTTACATGGCGGCGGAGAAGCGCCAAATCTAATTAACTGGGGACCATCAAATCGCCGTTCATTAATTCAGATTCCGATGTTTAAGCCAAATAAAGAGAACTCAACTCGTATTGAATTCCGTGCACCGGATTCAGCATGTAATCCATATCTTGCATATGCAGTGATGCTTGCAGCAGGTATTGATGGCGTGACCAACGAGCTAGAACTTCCGGATAACTATCCAGCGCAGGAGATGCCTCAGAATCTCAATGAGGCGACTGCGATCATGGAGAAGAGCCAATTGGTTCAGGAAACTTTAGGTGAGCATGTATTTGATTATGTGCTGCGTAATAAGAAGGCGGAATGGTCTGAATATGCGCGCCAGGTATCAGCATTTGAACTAGATAGACATTTACCTGTTCTCTAATTTAAACTAGCCACACAATGCGTGCAGTACTCCTACTTAGCTGCCGTGGCGGGGCCAACTAACCGGCCTTTCCCGTCGCGGTGTGTTTTGCATTGCCGGTAAAAAATCCAACCGAGAGCAAAACAGGAGTCAGAAGCAAAATGAATTTTCCAAATCAAACCCCAAGTTCAATGTCCTTTGGACGTTACTCATCATTTATTCCGGTCGATTTAACAGACCGCACTTGGCCAACAAAGCAGATCACCAAGGCGCCTAAGTGGTGCAGCGTTGATCTACGTGATGGCAATCAGGCGCTTATCGATCCGATGGATACTCCGCGCAAACTTGCGATGTTTAATTTACTAGTTGCAATGGGTTACAAAGAGATTGAAGTTGGTTTCCCATCTGCATCTCAGACCGATTTCGATTTCGTTCGAAAGATTATCGAAGAAGGCTTAATTCCTGATGATGTAACTATCCAGGTTTTAACCCAAGCTCGTGAATCCTTAATTAAGCGCACTTACGAATCGCTAAAAGGCGTCAAGAACGCGATTGTTCACGTCTACAACTCAACTTCAACTCTGCAACGTCGAGTGGTATTTGGTTTAGATAAAGAGGGCATCAAGAAGATTGCCCAAGAAGGCGCGGAACTTTGCTTAAAGTTAAAAGACACTCTTCCTGGTTCGAATATCAGCTTTGAATACTCACCAGAGTCATATACCGGAACTGAATTGGAATTTGCGTTAGAAGTTTGCAACGCAGTTAATGCAATCTGGCAGCCATCTCCGTCATGGAAATCAATCATGAACCTTCCAGCGACTGTTGAAATGGCAACCCCAAATGTTTATGCTGATTCAATTGAATGGATGAGCCGCAACTTAAATAATCGCGATTCTGTAATCATTTCACTTCATCCGCATAATGATCGCGGTACTGGCGTGGCAGCTGCAGAACTTGGTTATTTAGCGGGCGCAGATCGCATTGAAGGAACGTTATTTGGTAACGGCGAACGTACCGGCAACGTATGTTTAGTAACGCTTGGTTTAAATATGTTTAGCCACGGCATTGATCCAGAGATTGATTTCTCAAATATCGATGAGATCCGCCGAACTGTTGAATATGCAAACCAATTAAAAGTTCCAGAGCGCCATCCATACGGCGGAGATTTAGTCTTTACTGCATTTAGTGGTTCACACCAGGATGCAATCAAGAAGGGCTTTGATCACCTTGAGAAAGATGCAAAGGCTGCTGGAAAAGCTGTTGATGATTTCACTTGGGGAGTTCCTTACTTACCGATCGATCCAAAAGATATTGGTCGTTCATATGAAGCGGTTATCCGCGTTAATAGCCAGTCCGGTAAGGGTGGCGTTGCATATCTGATGAAGACCGAACATCAATTAGATCTTCCACGTCGTCTGCAGATTGAATTCTCTAAGGTGGTTCAAGCAAAGACAGATAACGAAGGTGGAGAAGTTTCAGCTAAGGCGCTCTGGGAAATTTTCGAAGATGAATATCTTCCAACCGATACTGCACCTTGGGGTCGTTTCCGTCTTAAGGGCGTATCAACCTCATCTTCACTTGGCGAAGATGTAAAGATTGAAGTTCAAATTACTGATCGTGGTGAGATGCAGAATCTAAAGGCAACTGGTAACGGTCCAGTCTCAGCATTCTGCAATGCGCTAACTTCATATGGAGTAGATGTGCGAGTTCTTGATTATCTAGAGCATGCGCTTTCTGCAGGCGGAGATGCGAAAGCAGCCGCTTACTTAGAGTGCGCAATCGAAGGTGAAGTTTTCTGGGGCGTCGGAATCGACCCAAACACCACGACTGCATCACTAAAAGCGATCGTTTCCGCTATCAATCGCGCTATTCGCTAACTAGTACCGATAACTTATCCCTCGTGAGTTTGTATCGCGATGAGGCAATTGTGCTGCGTACCCAGAAATTGGGTGAGGCAGATCGAATCATCACGTTATTAACTCGCGAACATGGACGAGTACGTGGCGTCGCCAAAGGTGTTCGTCGCACTAAATCTAAATTTGGCGCACGCCTCGAACCGGGTTCGCATATTGATATTCAACTTTATACCGGTCGAACTTTTGACACGGTCACTCAAGTCGAATCAATCTTTAATTATGGCGAAGCGCTAACTGAAGATTATTCGCGCTGGACAATTGCCGGCGCAATCCTTGAAGCAGCAGAACGTTTTACTTCTCACGAACACGAACCTGCGTTACAAGAATTTAAATTGGTAACAGGCGCGATGAAAGCTTTAGCCGATAATAAATATGAAGCTTCAATGATTCTGGATGCATACCTACTTCGTTCATTAGCAGTTGGCGGATACGCGCCTTCATTAGTTAATTGCTCGAAATGCGATGCGCCAGGTCCGCACCGTTACTTCTCGTTAGTTGGTGGTGGATCGGTTTGTGCAGATTGCAGACCAAGTGCATCTGCGACTCCGGCACCTGAAACTCTTAAATTAATGTCAGATTTAATAAGTGGTGATTGGGAAAGCGCGATGGAATCCGAACTTCGCAATCGTCGCGAAGCAAATGGTTTAATTGCGGCCTACTTACAGTGGCACCTTGAACGAGGTCTACGTAGTTTGCAATTAGTGGAGCGTGCATGAAACACCGTAAACCAGATCCTCATTGGTCAGGGGCAAAGCCACCTGCACTTGAGAAATCACAGATTCCAAAACACGTTGCAGTGGTTATGGATGGCAACGGTCGTTGGGCGCGAAATAAAGGTTTAGTTCGTACTGAAGGCCATAATGCTGGTGAAGCGCCGCTATTCGACATGGTCGAAGGCGCAATCGAAATCGGAGTAAAAGAGTTAAGTGCATATGCATTTAGCACTGAAAACTGGAAGCGTTCGCCTGAAGAAGTTAAATTCTTGATGGGTTTCAATAAGGAAGTTTTACGTCGACGTCGCGATCAAATGAACGAATTAGGAGTTCGAATTCGATGGGTTGGCCAAGAGAAGAAGCTCTGGTCTTCAGTTGTCGATGAGCTGCTTGAAGCAGAAGAGCTAACTGCAAATAACAAAGTATTAACTTTAAATATGTGTGTTAACTATGGTGGCCGCGCAGAGATTGTTGCTGCTGCCGAAGAGCTGGCGCGCGATTTCAAGCGCGGAAAAGTTTCTAAGTTCGACGAGAAGA
>CAZMDJ010000062.1:0-5611 GCA_964565165.1 uncultured Actinomycetes bacterium
TCCTTCAAGAGAAGCGCGCTAAAGAGCCAATTCTTCCGTTACACCTATTTGAAAATCACACCTTTAATTTAACTTCACTACTCGGTGCAGTAATTGGTGCCGGCATGTTCGGTGCAATTGTTATGTTGCCTCTTTATATGCAGGTTGTTAAGGGTTATTCAGCATCATCTGCTGGTCTAAAACTTATTCCAATGATGCTCGGTATTGTCACAATGTCGATCTATAGCGGTAAAGCGATCTCAAAGCACGGTCACTACAAGCGCTTCCCTATCGTTGGCGCATTGATTATGACTATTGGCGTTTTGATGATGACTCGTCTTGAAATTAATACGCCTTATTGGCAAGTTGCGATTTATGCAGTTCTAGTCGGTATGGGACTTGGTCTTTCAATGCAGACCATCGTTATTGCTCTGCAGAACTCAGTTCAAATGAGCGACATGGGCGTTGCAACTTCATCAAATACCTTCTTCCGTTCACTCGGCTCGGTATTTGGTACTGCATTCTTCGGTTCAGTTCTAACTAACCGTTTAGCGCATTACATGCAATCAGGTTTTGCAGATTTAGCTAAGACCAATCCAGCTGCAGTTTCGGCGATCGATCCAACTGCGATGAAGGGCCTTGCTAATAACTCTAAGTTGATTCATTCCCTACCTGCGGATGTACAGCACGTTGTGCTTCAAGCATTCGTGAATTCATTCCACGTGGTCTTCTATGCAGCAGCACCTATCACTGCAATTGGTTTCTTGCTAGCGATGGCGCTTAAGGAAGTTCCACTACGTACCAACGCTGATTACAAGAAAGCTGCCGAAGAGGTAGCTGGGGAACAATTTGGTTAAGAAGTAACGAAAAAGCCCCCGATTCCTCGGGGGCTTTTTTAATGCAATTAATTAATCGTTGTTACGAAGAATTGAAAGTAGTCGAAGTACTTCTAGGTATAGCCAAACTACAGAAACCATTAGGCCAAAACCTACGCGCCATGATTCTTCGTGAGGTACTCCTGCCGCAACTGCCTTAGCTGCCTGATCGAAATCCATCGCTAAGAAGAATGTTGCAAGGCCAACGCCAAATACTGCAACCATCGGACCAAAAGTTCCGCCGAAAATAAAGTTGCCACCGATCATGTTTACGATGCCAAGTAGCATGTAACCGATGATTGCGCCAAATGCAATCTTTGATGCACGAGCGGTGATCTTGATTCGACCGCTCTTATATGCAAATAACACGCCTGCAAATGCAACTGCTGTTGCAAGTACTGCTTGGCTGATAATTCCTGGATAAACAGTTTCGTAAGCTTTTGAAATTGTTCCAAGTACAAGACCTTCAAGAGCTGCATAAGTAATGATTAGCGCAGGGCGCACCTTTGCAGAGAAACTAATAATCAAACCAAGAACAGTTGCACCAATTAGCGAGCCGATTAATAGACCGCCGCCAAGTGCTGCCTTCCATGCAAAACCACCTGCAACAACAAGAATCGCAAATAACATTGCAGTGCGAGTTACAACGTCATCCATTGTCATGCGACCTGTGCGCATTGAAGATGCCGCTGGCGCCTTATAAAGATCTTCTAGTTGACCGCCTTCAACAGCGTCATAGCTGGTGCTAAAACCAGTTGTGCCAACATTTGAAATACCCATTGATGCATAACCGCGACGGTTGTAGCGGTTTAGTACCGGGTTGCTACTCTTCATTAATTTTTACTCCTATTAGGGGATCTTTTGGAACTTGTATATTGAACGTTACCTTAAACGTGGCTATTCCAGCTCATTGGTAGCGCGCTTGGAACCTTAGAGATTGCTTTGAAAAATACAGTGCCCTCGGTGGGGGTCGAACCCACACTGGAAGGATTTTAAGTCCTCTGCCTCTGCCATTGGGCTACGAGGGCGGTAGTGTCTAGGTATTTAAGCCAGAAATAGAAAAATGTACTTAAATTAAGACTTGTAATTACGTTTATATTGTTTAACAATCAAGTCTAGTTTTTTGAGCAATCGAAGCCCTTCACTTGAGGTTGAACGTGCAAATTTCATTCGCTCTCTCCAATCAGAATCAATAACGTTAGACACTTTTACCATTTCATGAATCACTTTGGCGCGGTCCTTTGCCCATTTCTTCAAATCAAGATGCAATTCTTCGGAGATCCGACCCGCTTCGTAATTGATTTTATTTGCAGGACCAAGATTTCCAATATCAATTTGATTTTTCTCAGAAATTGCGATTAATGACTCTAAGCGATCTGTGATCAATGACTCCAAAATTGCTACCGCTTCTATATGAAAACCTAGTTTGGTTGCTCGCTTTAATCTGATATGTGCTGAGCGAATCAACTCGCCTTTGATCTTGCGAACCTCGTCAGAAGAAATCGCTCTCCTAGCTTTATTGCTCACAGATATACTACTTTCACTCAATTATTTGGTGATACATTTTTTACAACCAAGTTTGCCCTGCTCCAATCATGATAATAATTCGATTCATACTCTCCTGTTTTTTCGCAGACAATATCTACTAAGCCTTTACACTTCCATTTAATAACCCTATAAGGTGCTCCAGTGTATCTAGTAGCCACACTGACCCACCCAACAAATAAATATCCAAAATCACCCGTAATTTCTATATTTCTAACTAAACCGGAATCTGAACCCTTAGATTTAGCCTTACCCTGTAATAATTCCCAAGTGTTTCCGGTGGGTGATGCTACGGGCATAAAATAAGTGGAGGTTTGCTGCGGTGAATTCGAATCCATGCAAACTGGAATTCCTGTATTTGATGTATTTACATTGCTGATATCTGAGCACCAATTAATATCCAAAGTTTGCCATAAGGTTGGCTTTGCCCAGAAAGTTACGCTCATCTTTATTTTATATTCATATAATTGAAAAACGATTTGTTTAATAGCACCTGGAGCTTTATTAGGAGTAGGTTTTTTGGATATAGTAAATTTCGAAGTACCGATTAATTGCTGATTTACATTGTTGTTACTGGTGCCACCAATTTTCTCGAAATTAGGATTTGCAGCCAAAAACTCACAAGGTGGCAATGCCTTGAATTTTGTTCTAATGAACTGTGCGGCAATATCAAACCACTCTGATTTTGGTTTCCCGGGTGACGTCACCAAAGTAAACCAAGCATCACGGGTAAAGAAATGACCGGTTGTAGCGTCCACTTGCCCAGAAAGCCATTGATTACAGATATTAGAAATTGTGTTTTTAAGTTCAATTCCAGGGGTAAGTAAGGTATTCACATTCAACCAATTTGAACCTCGGGATAGTTGCTGGCCGGAGGAGTCATAGAAATTAACATATTTCGCATCTTTGGACGAAAAACACTGTGCATGAACGTCGCCACTATATTCGTAAATGACATCGCCGTTAACGTGACCAGCATCTTGCCAAATAATTCCGCAGTCGATTCCGGAATTCATAAATTGTTTCAAATAATTAGTTGCTGAGGCGTATACAGCGTCAGCAGATTGTTGAGTCGTAAGCGAAATGATTAAAGTAAAGAGAACAAATATGATAAATCGCGATCTCATGAAGTGATGTTATCCAAGTGATTCTGCGATTTGAATACTTATTAGTAGTCAATTTATTCAATTTTAGGGACCTTGTACACTCAAAATGCTTAGTGGGAGCTATGAACTCGCAAAATGCTTAAAGCCAATGGAGCAGAACTGTACACGCTTTCTCATTAGTAATTTAGTAATAAGAAACTTCGCTTTATATGTTCGTACACTGATACTCTGTTTCTTTGTCAATACTTTTTATACCCGATAGGGCAATTGGGTTTTACGGCTGTTATTTTCTTGGTAATTTTTCCTTTGAAGCACGTTATAGTGCTTTTCTTTATTACCGTAGCTTTGACGGCGGCTTCCTGCTTTGCCTTTAGTTCTGCGGTAACTTTCGCATCCTCTTCTTGCTTGATTAAAAACTCTGCCATTGAGAAAACACGAAAAGATGCTAGATCTTTGGTTACATTTTCAGCATATATAACCAAATCCTTTACTCTTACGAATTGACCAGTAGAGAGAGGTGCTGTCGAATAACGTTCAACATCATCACGTGGATTGAGCACTAAATCTTGTTCCGAAGGTTGAATACTTATTGGTCCTTTGAGGCCAGCTACTTTCATATCAATCAAATACACTAGTAATCCAACATTGCCTGCTAACTTGTCAAAATCACTTTCCGCTCGATACTCAACTACCAATGCGGACGTACTACTTAGTGGATGAACATATAGTCTTTTACCTGAGATATTGTTTAGCGGAAAAAGTGTGTGAATTGCAGATGCGTTAGGAGCCGTATCACAGTCGACATCATTGTCGTTAAACCAGCCTTGAACCCACCTTTGAAACCCAAAAAAGGAATTTGCTGCGCCAGAAGTATTTCCCATAAAGTCAAATGGACCAGGAGATTTTCCTGAACTTCCCGTACCTTGTATGTAGTAGTCATACATTCCTAGCTGATGTCCATATTCATGTGCAAAAACTTTCCAGGACGGAACTTTTGATTTCACGGTTCCAATAGTCCCTCCAACGAGTTGAGAGTTATAAATATTCTTACCGCCAATATCCAAAGGGAGATCGAGAAATGCAGAACCGTAATAACCCATCGAATTAGCCGTAGGAGCGAATACATTTATGCTTGTGTAGCCTTCAAGGTTTCCGAAAGTTTTAGCAATACTAATTGCTTCACTAACCAATCTATGATCTTGTTGCACACCACCTACGAAAAATCCCCCAGACGAATTAGGGGCAAAACTCACTTCAAGGCTTTTGAGTCTTATGATTTTAGGAAAAGTGATAAAACTTGGATTAAATTTTCCATTTGAACTTTTAAGAAAAAAATCTTCAACAACTCGTGGTGCGATGACATTCTCGACTACCGAATCTAAGCTTTCCTTTAGAACTGCATCAGGGAAATCAACGACCAGAATTAGATTTTTGGTTGCGCCAAATTGAGGTACGCGATCATCATTACGTGGAAAGCCAAGGCGAACAGAACTTAGAAAATAATCTCTCACTTTACAATCAGTAGCCACAAGGTGATCTATATCTAGCCGAAAACCGGCTCCTTGTTTGTAATAAAGAGAGCCAGGCTCGATTTCAAGCACAAAACTTTGTGTATTTAGTTTTAGTCTCCAAATTATGCCTGCTTGATTCTTGAAGTAAAAACCTTGTAAATCTCGATTTAATGCGCCAATCTGCCAATTAGGGGACAAATTTGGATTAGTTACATACTCTTCGTTTACATAACAACCAATGATCGATTGTGGCTCTGTCACAAACTCTACTGAATCTTGGGAAAGTAATCTAAATACTTGACCTGATGGAGATCTTAGCGTAATAGTTTTTGGAGTAGGAGAATTTGGAGTTGCATCTAAAACTTCTGGGCAACTTGCAAGCCATGTGTTCTTTTTTCGTTCGGATGCATCTGCAATACTTGGTAGAAAAGATAGAATGAGTACTAATGCAATAAGTATCTTTCTCACAAACGAATACTAATTTAATTGAATAAACTAATAACTTAGAAAATTTATTCAATATATGGTCACAAATTTGCGGTGCCCTCGGTGGGGGTCGAACCCACACTGGAAGGATTTTAAGTCCTCTGCCTCT
>CAZMDJ010000063.1:0-5533 GCA_964565165.1 uncultured Actinomycetes bacterium
TGGCGTGCGCCAGTCATTGTTAAAACAAGTTTGTCTGATGCGTAGTAACTACCCCATACCGAAATTAAAGATAGGCCAACTGCAATTGGAACAATTCCGGCGGTGCCTTTGCCCATGTAAGTCAGCGCTGCATATACAACTAACCACATTAACGCACCAAAGCCTGCTAATAGAAGAAAGGTCTTTCTTTTATTAGCAGCTTGATGCGCTCTGAAATTTACTTCGCTCATTAATTAAAACTGAACTTTTGGAGCTTTACGATCTTGTGGATCTTCAACTTCATAAAATTCGCGAGCGTTAACTTTCGCAATTCCACCAAAGAGATTTCCAGGGAAAGTCTTAATTGTCTGATTTAGCGAACGAACACTGTCGTTGTAGAACTGACGAGAGAAAGCAACTTTATTTTCAGTTGTTGCTAGCTCATCTTGTAGCTGTAAGAAGTTAGCTGATGCCTTTAGATCTGGATAAGCCTCAGCAACTGCAAGCAATCCGCGGAGAGCTTGAGTTAATTGGCCATCTGCAACAGCCACATCATGTACGCCAGATGCGCTAGTTGCTTTTGCGCGAGCAGCGACAACCTTTTCGAAAGTCTCTTTCTCGTGCGCTGCGTAACCTTTTACAGTTTCGACCAAGTTCGGGATTAAATCCGAACGGCGCTTTAACTGAACTTCGATCTGCGCAAATGCTTCATCAACTGAAACATTTAGACGGATAAGTCGGTTGTATTGAGTGATAACAAAAATTACTGCGAGCGCGATTACGCCCAAAACAACATATGTTGTATTCATACTCTTCCTAACAAGAACGAAGAGGTATTTATTTCACTTCGCTCTTATGGAAGTTTAGCCAAGAACGGCTTGCCGTTGGACCGCGCTGGCCCTGATATCTGCTGCCATAAACCGCTGAACCATAAGGATTCTGTGCCGGAGATGAGAGTTTGATTAGACAGAGTTGGCCAATCTTCATTCCTGGGAACAATTTCACTGGCAAGTTAGCTACATTTGAAAGTTCTAAAGTGATGTGGCCAGAGAAACCTGGATCGATAAATCCTGCAGTTGAATGTGTAAGCAAACCTAAGCGACCAAGTGAAGACTTACCTTCTAAACGTCCTGCGATGTCATCAGGCAGAGTTACAACTTCATATGTTGAAGCAAGTACAAATTCGCCTGGGTGGAGAATGAAATGTTCGTCGTTACCGACTTCAATCTCACGTGTAAGTTCAGATTGTTCTTTTGACGGATCGATAACTTCATACTTATGGTTTTCGAAGACGCGGAAGAATTTATCTAGACGGACATCAATTGACGATGGCTGAATCATCTTCGGTTCGTATGGTTCGCAAGCTACGCGGCCTGCTTCGATCTGCGCGAGAATATCTTTATCACTTAATAACACGGTGCGACCCTATCTCACGCGCCAAGCGGATCATCTGAACGCAACCAGACATTTTGATCCTCTGGGCGTCCTTCAGCCAATGAAATATCTAACAACCCCTCTTGGCGCTGCCAATCATTTGCCGCAAGCTGGCGTGAGAATCCCGCAAGCGCAATTGGGTCAGAAAGTTCTTCTGCTTTACCTTCGAAATGCAGCGGACCTGCATGGTCAACGATGCTGGTGCCAATCACGATCTCAGCGCCATCGCGCGCAATTTCGATAACGCGTGATTGTTGCGGCCAATCGATATGGCTTGCAGTGCGAATATGCCAGAAAGCGTGGCTGCCATCTTCGCGCTTAATCTGATTAATAAAGTTTTGATGGTTATGCCCTGCTACCCACAAAATAATATTTTTATATCCAAAGAGCAGATCTTGAATCTCTTTACGAACTGCAGGCGTTGGAGCACCTTCTGGTGCGTAATCGTTGAAGATTTTTTCAATTGGGTGGTGCGAAGTCAAAATTACATATTTATCAGTTGATTTCGCTAGTAAATCAACTAACCATGCCCATTGCTCGCGATCGATGCAACCTTGCCAACCGCCATTTGCATTAACTGTATCTAGTGCAATCAAACGGATATCGTTTGGTAAATCGCGGAAGTAGTAGCTCGCGTTTGGATTTTCTTTAGACATTCCGTGGTCGTGTCCGCAATTTGTATGGCGCGCTACCCAATCCGGAATTGAATTAAATTTACGATTTGGATCTGCAGTTACCTCTTCAGTATTTGCAATATTTAAATCTGCATAATCTGCAGGGCCAACTTCAGAAAAGCGGTGGAAAAGATCCATTAAATCAACGCCAGGCTTTAACTCTGAAAGCTTCTGATTTCCAATTGAAATCGCTTCGAGTTCTGGAGTCGGCGCAGTAGTTCCTTGTAACAATGAATCGTGATTGCCGTGAATTGCTAACCAATTATGTTTTAAACCTTGCGCCACAAATGGTGACGTTGAAGCTTTGGTAACGCCTGGAAATGCAGGGAAGTCATGCAAGTTTTGCGGACGATCTGCACCTTTGACATCTGGGTGGTAATAATGCGGATCTGTATTTGTTGCAGAGTGAAAACTTTCAAACTTCTCATCGCTACCTGAATTTGGTTTTACCGGTCCGCCATCTAAAACAGATTTATACCAATCCAATTCATTTGCTTGCGCGTTATCTGTCATATCGCCAGTAACGATTACTGCATCCACTTTTGAACCAAGTAGCGGGCCGGTTTCGATCTTATTTACAGATTCGACCATCGCTTCTAAAACTTGAACTGTTAAGAATTCTTGTGCGCGATATGTTCCGATGTAATGCACCAACGGTTGATATGGATTATCAGGATCAGCAAAACGATCAACGAATTCCATACGAGTTGGCGATTGCGCATCGCAGATATGTAGATCAGATAAATGAATCAGCGTAAGTAGCGGCTCAGCCTTTGCAGGTGCGCTGCCAACCATCTCGCGTTGGCCTTCGTGGACCAACTTCTTCCATTTGGTGCCTGGCACCGAGAGGCGTGAAATCCGCTTATTCATGGGCGCGAGGCTACAACCCTTGCATAAGTTACTGGTGAGTAGCATTCTTTCCCAATGGGACATTACATAGCCAACCTCCGCGATATTCAGTTCTGCCTCTTTGATCTATTGGGGCGCGACCAGATTCTTGGAAAAGGAATCTTCTCTGACGTAGATAAGGACACCGCCAACGGAATGTTGGAAGAGTTCAAACGTTTAGCTGAAAATGAAATCGCGGCATCTTTTGTTGATGGCGATCGCCAAGGTGTTGAGTTCGATCCAAAAACTGGTGAAGGTAAATTGCCCGAAAGTTTTAAGAAGTCATATCGCGCATACATGGATGCTGAATGGTGGCGAATCGATGCACCAGTTGAACTTGGTGGAACTTTAATTCCGCGTTCACTTCGTTGGGCGATGGCTGAAATGATTTTGGGTTCTAACCCAGCGTTACATATTTATGTCTCATCTTCATTTGCAAATGTTTGTCACTCACTTGGTACAGATGAACAGAAGAAGATTGCAAAGCAGATGCTTGATCATGGTTGGACTGCAACAATGGTTTTAACTGAACCTGATGCAGGTTCTGATGTTGGCGCAGGTCGATCAAAGGCAGTAAAGCAAGCAGATGGTTCATGGCATATCACCGGAACCAAGCGCTTTATTACCTCTGGCGAAAATGATTTAAGTGAAAACATCATTCACTTTGTTCTTGCACGTCCTGAAGGTGGCGCAGTTGGCACCAAGGGACTTTCATTATTTATTGTTCCGAAATATCACTTCGATTGGAATACCGGCGAAATTGGAAAACGTAACGGAGTATTTGCAACAAAGCTCGAACATAAGATGGGCTTAAATGTTTCTGCAACTGCCGAATTAAATATGGGCGAGAAGGAACCATGCGTTGGTTACCTACTTGGCGAAGTTCATGACGGAATTCGTCAGATGTTTAAGATTATTGAATATGCGCGCATGATGGTTGGTACCAAAGCAATTTCAACGCTATCAACTGGCTATTTAAATGCGCTTTCATATGCGAAATCACGCGTACAAGGCCCAGATTTAACCAAGATGCTAGATAAGGCATCTCCACGCGTAACAATCATCAATCACCCTGATGTGCGTCGTTCGCTACTTACGCAAAAAGCATATGCAGAAGGTATGCGTGCGTTAGTGCTTTATACCGCTTCGATTCAAGATTCAATTATGTTGGAAAGCGATGAAGCGAAGGCAAAAGAACTCGAGAAGTTAAATGATCTATTGCTTCCGATTGTTAAAGGTTATGGCAGCGAAAAATCATGGACACTTCTTGGAACTGAAAGTTTGCAGACCTTTGGTGGTTCAGGATTTACAAAGGATTGGCCGCTAGAACAATATGTTCGCGATGCGAAGATCGATACTTTGTATGAAGGCACAACTGCGATTCAAGGTTTAGATTTCTTCTTCCGCAAAATTGTTCGCGATAACGGTGCAACTTTGATGAACCTAGGCGCAGAGATCAAAGCATTCTGCGAATCTGGTGGCGCGATGGCGGAGGAGAAAGCAAAACTTCTTAAAGCGCTTGGCGATTTCCAAGGAATCATTACTGTCCTTGTTGGTCACGCGATGGCATCGCAAGCAAAGCCTGAAGAGATCTACAAAGTTGGTCTAAATACATCTCGTGCGTTATTTGCTGCAGGAGATGTTGTTGTAGGTTGGTTGTTACTTCGCATGGCAGAGATTGCATCAACTAAGGGCAGCGATGATTTCTATGTAGGCAAAATTGCAGCGGCAAAGCACTTTGTTAATGTGGTCTTGCCACATCTAACTGCAGAGCGAAAGATCGCAGAGGCAACTGACGGTTCAATCATGGAGATTCCAGAGAAAGCCTTCTAAACTCACGCAGTGAGTAATCAGAGAAAAGGCGTTATTGCGCTCTTTATTGCAGCGTTAGCTTTTTCAATTAATGGCATCGTCTCTAAATTAGTTTTAGAAGCGGGTCTCTCTGCCTGGCGTATGGCCGAAGTTCGTTCGACCGGTGCATTTACCGCTTTCCTTATCTATCTGCTGATCTTCAAAAGAAGCGTGCTTAAGTTTGATTTAAAGGCCCTGCCCGAGATGTTGGTCTACGGAATCATCGGATATGCGGGCGTACAGGCCTTCTATTTCGTAGCGATTGTCCGCATGCCGGTATCGGTTGGCCTGATTATCGAATTTACCGCGCCAATCTGGATCACGCTCTGGATTCGCTATGTCCGTAAACAATATGTACCGCGCACAATGTGGCTGGCAGTTCTCTTGGCTTTCTCTGGCTTGTTATTGATTGCGCAAGTTTGGAAAGGTTTAACTTTCGACGGAATCGGAATCATCGCCGCATTCTTAGATGCATTCGCGCTAACTGCTTACTTTTTACTTGGCGAAAAGTGGGGCAAGCGCGCAGCTACCGAAACTTTGATGATTTACGGTTTCGGAATTTCGATGCTCTTCTGGTGGATCACTTTTCCATTGTGGTCTTACCCAACTGAAATCTTTAGCCAGCAGATTGATCTGCGCGGACAACTTGCAGGCGTCAACGCACCAGGTTGGGTATTAATTGCATTTGTAATCTTTGTCGGAACGAT
>CAZMDJ010000064.1:0-5506 GCA_964565165.1 uncultured Actinomycetes bacterium
ACTGTTGAGCGAATTGCTTGATCAGCCTTCTTTGGATCAACGCCAAGTAGCATCGCAACTTCGATTGTCGCGTCGTACTTAACTGTTGTTGTTTCCTTTGCAAGAGTTGCAGCTTCAAGCGGTGAATAGATCTTGTTGCTATCTACCTTTGCTGCTGCCTCTAAGTACTTCTTACTGCGCTTCATTTCTTCCTAACTTTCTTTTAATACGTAGGTTGTGGTGCTTTCGATCCAGCGTGGATCTCCCACTTTGCTTCACCGAAGTGAAGAAAAGTTTTACATGCCGTCGACGATAATTCCCATTGAGCGAGCGGTACCTGCGATGATCAAGGTAGCTGCTTCGATGTCATTAGCGTTTAGGTCTTCCATCTTTGTCTTAGCAATATCAGCAGCCTGAGCCTTTGAGATTGTTGCGACCTTGTTCTTGTGAGGAATAGCAGAACCCTTTTCGATTCCAGCTGCCTTCAAGATCAAGCGAGATGCAGGAGGTGTCTTTGTGACGAATGTGAATGAGCGATCTTCATAAACAGTAATTTCTACTGGAATGATGTTGCCCTTTTGTGACTCAGTAGCAGCGTTGTATGCCTTTACGAAGTCCATGATGTTCACACCATGCTGACCGAGAGCTGGACCTACTGGAGGAGCTGGTGTTGCAGCGCCTGCTTCGATCTGCAACTTGATCATTGCAGATACTTTTTTCTTTGGTGCCATTTCTCGTTTTCCTTTTTCTTGTTCTTTTTTATTGCTTTTCTTACTGTCTTGCTTTTAGTTTCAGATCTTCTGAACTTGGTTGAAGCCAAGCTCTACTGGGGTCTCGCGACCGAAGATTGAAACCAAAACCTTTAGCTTTGCCTGTTCCGGCATGATCTCTGAAATTGATGCAGGAAGCGTTGCAAATGGGCCATCCATAACGGTGACTGATTCGCCAACTTCGAAATCAACATGCTTGATATCTGGCTTGCCATCCTTCTTAACAGGACGTGGTGCCAAGATCTTCTCAACTTCATCAAGTGAAAGCGGTGATGGGTGGTGTGCGTTTCCAACGAAACCTGTAACGCCAGGAGTGTTACGAACTGCAGACCATGATTCATCGGTAAGTTCCATACGAACTAGAACATAACCTGGATAAACATTGCGCTTAACAGTCTTGCGTTGACCGTTCTTGATTTCAGTGAATTCCTCTTCAGGAACTTCGATCTGATAAATGTAATCTTCCATGTGCAATGTGTTGATACGGTTTTGAAGGTTAGCTTTTACCTTCTTCTCGTAACCTGCATATGAGTGAACCACGAACCACTCACCAGGAGCAGTTGCGAGCGCACGACGGAATTCCGCGTTTACGTCATCTTCGACAACTTCTTCAACAGCCTCTACTGCTTCTACCGCTGCCTCTGTTGATTCAGCTGAAGATGCAAGAGCTGCTTCGAAAGCGTCTTGACCTGAAACTTCTAGTTCTTCTGACATTTAATCCCTTACCCGAAAATCCAGAAAACTAACTTGGTTAGACCAAGATCGAAAATTGAAACCACTGCGATGATGAAAGTTACGAATACCAATACAACAGATGTGTATGTGGTCAGCTGTTCACGAGTTGGCCAAACGACGCGCTTCAACTCTGAAACAACTTGACGATAGAACAAAGCAATGCGACCGAAAAGACCAAGCTTCTCGTCATGAGTTACTTCTTGTTCCACTCTTCTTCCTCTCTCTTTCCATCTTGCAGGGCAGGAGGGATTTGAACCCCCAACCGCCGGTTTTGGAGACCGGAACTCTGCCAATTGAGCTACTGCCCTCTGTATGACGGCACGGCAAAGCCTGCCGAATCCGTCAAGGTCGGCAAGTCTAAGGGTGAGCGTGATGAAAGAGAAATCGAGGATATTTCACGCTTGAAAGCGGTTACGGCAGACTACGGGCTATGACAAAGCCACGTATCTCCGCTCGAATCGCTGCAATCGCTGAATCTGCCACCTTGGCAGTTGATGGAAAGGCGAAGGCGCTTAAAGCAGCAGGACGACCAGTGATCGGTTTTGGCGCAGGTGAACCAGATTTCCCTACACCTGATTACATCGTGCAATCTGCAGTTGATGCTGCAAGCAAAGTAGCAAACCATCGCTACACACCAACACCAGGTCTACCTGAATTACGCGATGCAATTGTCGCAAAGACAAAACGCGATAGCGGTTATGAAGTTACTGCGGATCAAGTACTTGTAACTAACGGTGGCAAGCAAGCTGTTTATCAAGCATTCGCAACTATCGTTGATAAAGGCGATGAAGTTTTATTGCCTGCTCCTTATTGGACAACATATCCAGAAGCGATCAAATTAGCCGGCGGTGTTCCGGTAGAAGTTTTCGCGGATGAAACACAGAATTATTTAGTAACAGTCGAACAGTTAGAAGCTGCGCGTACAGATAAGACCAAGGCGCTTCTATTCTGCTCACCATCAAACCCAACTGGTTCTGTTTATACTCCAGAGCAGACAAAAGCAATTGGCGAATGGGCACTGAAGCATGGCATCTGGGTAATCACAGATGAGATTTACGAACACTTGGTTTATGACGGCGCAAAGGCAACATCAATTTGTGTTGCAGTTCCAGCGCTTGCAGATACCTGCATTGTTCTAAATGGCGTTGCTAAAACTTATGCAATGACCGGATGGCGCGTGGGCTGGATGATTGGGCCAAAGGATGTAATCAAGGCTGCAACCAACCTGCAATCACATTTAACTTCTAACGTAAATAACGTAGCGCAGCGTGCAGCGATTACCGCGTTAACAAATGATCTAAAAGCAGTTCATGAAATGGGCGTTGCCTTTAATCGTCGCCGCAAGTTAATCGTTGATTTAATCAATGAAATCCCTGGTTTTGAATGCCCAACTCCAGAAGGCGCTTTCTATGTTTATCCATCTGTAAAGGGTGCGCTAAATAAGACTTATCGCGGCAAGACTCCGACTACTTCTAGCGAATTAGCAACGTTGATTCTTGATGAAGTTGAGGTAGCTGCGGTTCCTGGCGAAGCATTTGGTCCTTCAGGTTATCTACGTTTTAGCTACGCAACTAGCGATGAAGATATTAAAGAGGGTATTGCACGTATCAAGAAGTTAATTACCGAAGGCTAATTCCAACTAAATTAACTTCAGGTACTAAATCGATTCCGTATTTCATCTTCACGGCATCTTTTACTTCCATAGCAAGAGCAGCGATATCTGATGCCTTTGCATTATCTGCATTGGTAATTGCTAAAACATGCTTACCTGAAATCGCAGCGCCATTTAACTTCTGACCTTTGCAGATTCCGCTCTGCTCAATTAACCAAGCTGCGCTGGTCTTAAATGTGCCATCACCTTGTGGGTACTTTGGCGCTCCTTCTGGAATTAAATTCTCTGCCACGATCGGATTGGTAAAGAAAGATCCTGCGCTAAAGGTGTCCTTATCGTTTGGATTTAAAAGCATTCCTTTACGGCCGCGAATCTTTAAAACCGCTTCGCGAGTTTTGATTACATCTGCCTTCTGCCCTACTTCGATACCAAGTTCTGCGGCAAGTTCAGCATAAGTAATCGGCGTAGTCATTTCACCGCGGCGTAAATTAAATTGCACTTCTAGAACCACAAAGCGACCAGGGTTTTTCTTAAATAATGAATCGCGATAAGAAAATTGGCACTCTTCGTTGGTAAATGTTTTTAACGCTTTTGCTTGGCGATCATAGGTACGAACTCGCATTACAAATTCGCTGACCTCGTGGCCATATGCGCCGATATTTTGAATTGGCGCCGCGCCAACGGTGCCCGGAATACCGGAAAGTGTTTCTAGCCCTGCCCAGCCACGTTCAATGGTGGTTGCGACAAAATCATCCCAATTTTCGCCAGCGCCGATATTTAAAGTTGCGCCGCTACATGCATCAACCTCTGCGGCTACTTTGTTGTTGGCTATTTGAATTACTGTGCCTGGAAAACCGGTATCGCTAATGAGCACATTGCTACCGCTACCTAAAATTAAAACTGGTTGATCCCCTGCAGCTTCTATGGCCGCGATGATTTCTGATTCATTACTTGCACGAACAAAGTTCTGAGCCGGTCCGCCAACGCGAAGGGTG
Organism: uncultured Actinomycetes bacterium; assembly: GCA_964565165.1. Classification (GTDB taxonomy): domain Bacteria; phylum Actinomycetota; class Actinomycetes; order Nanopelagicales; family Nanopelagicaceae; genus ZLKRG08. The sequence goes on from CAZMDJ010000064.1 coordinate 4,092, forward strand.
GTGTGATCTTTTAAGTTTTCCGACATTTGTTATGCCTTTAAAACAATTGCGCGGGCCATGCCTAAAACTTTAACGCCTGCACTTGTTGCATTTAGATCAAGACGTACGCGTCCATCAGGGAAAACTTCTCCGACCGTTGCAGAGACCGTTAAATCAACCTTCTGATCAGCTGGAACGAAAACTGGCTTGGTAAAGCGAGCGCTATATTCCTTAACCTGTGCGCTGCCGCCAGCCCAATCCGCTGCATATTGGCCAACTAGCCCCATAGTTAACATGCCATGAGCAATAACGTTTGGTAGCCCGACGCTAACTGCGAACTCTTCGTTCTGATGAATTGGATTTTGATCTCCTGATGCATCTGCATATTGCTTAAGCAATGCGCGATCAATGTAGAAAATTCTCTCTGGAAGAACTGTGCCGACTTCGATCATGCGCGCACCACCAGAGTCGACCAATTGGTTACAGCTAGCTTTTCATTTACATAGAGATCGCTACGTGCAGTTACAAATTCATTGCCGGCCATCTGCTTGTAACCTTCAAGAGTTGAATCGCAACGGACTACATCGCCAGCTTTAAGTGGCTGATGAATTTCGAATTCCTGATCGCCATGAACAATGCGATCCCAATTAACGCCAACTTCTGGTGAAGTTAAAACTGCTTGTGATTGATCAAGCGAAATACGAATTGAAAATGTTGGCGGTGCAATCGAAGTATCTTTCTCTCCGAGCACAGCACAGAAAGCATCTATTTCAGATTGTGTGATTGAAACATCCGCGCCTTTAAAGGTGCGCCCGATCGCGTCGGGTTTGATCATTAGCGGGTTTCGCGGTGAAGAGTTGAAGCCTTGCAACGTGGGCAGAACTTCTTAAGTTCCATGCGGTCTGGATCGTTGCGACGGTTCTTCTTTGTGATGTAGTTGCGTTCTTTGCAATCTACGCACGCCATGGTGATCTTTGGACGTACGTCCGCGCTCTTGCTTGCCATGGTTTAACTCCTTGTTTGTTGAGGGTCAAAGGTTACTTTGACCTGTTGCTATTTCAAAAATCTTGGTAGCGAGGGCGGGATTTGAACCCACGACACAGCGATTATGAGCCGCTTGCTCTACCAGGCTGAGCTACCCCGCCAAGTTTTTGCTTTCGAGCCCCCCACCGGAATCGGACCGGTGACCTTTTCCTTACCATGGAAACGCTCTACCGACTGAGCTAGGGGGGCTGGTCTGAGGGGCAAGGTTACCTGCTCCCCAGAAAATTCAGAAATTAACTGTTCTGATTAGCCTTCTTCGCACGTGAAGCTGCGCGACCGCGCTCGCCCTGATCAAGGATCACTTTGCGAATTCGAACCATCGCAGGAGTTACCTCAACGCACTCATCTTCGCCGCAGAATTCAAGAGCGCCTTCCATATTTAACTTCTTAGG
>CAZMDJ010000065.1:0-5412 GCA_964565165.1 uncultured Actinomycetes bacterium
TAGAGCAGCTCATTCGTAACGAGCAGATCGTCGGTTCGATCCCGACCGGAGGCTCTCTTAACTTTGATCTTCGTCAAAACCCATATCTTTAGGCGTAGGAATCTTAAATTTCCCGCCACCCATTAGCTTTCGCCATAAATAGATAGCTAATACTGCGAAAAATGGCCATTCAAATGTGTAAACCCAAGCACGCCAATTACCTTGTTGTGCGCGACCAAATTCAAAGTAGCCAAGAAATAGAAAGAGCGGAATTACAAAAACTAATGTAATAGTCATAAAAATTCGTTGGTTTTTTGTGGGACCTTCTTGAGGTTCTTCGATTGGTTGATTAACTACCCAATCTGGCGCTTTGAATTCTTCTTCACTCATTTTTCAACTCTTCCGATTTCCACCAGTGATAGACCGCCAACATAATCCAACAGACATCAATGATCATTCCGCCAGACCACATAATGGTGCCACCCAGACGTTGATCGTTTATGTCATACATAGAGTCATAAGCTGTTTCGTGCGAAATATAAATAAAGAATCCTGTTAGCGTTTCCGGAACCATCATCAACCAGAGCATGATTACTGACATTGCGGTTGAGAGCCTGCGATTAAGAAGGTTTGATTCCAGGATATTGAAATAGAAAAGGTATGGAATAACTATGTATAACGGTACTTCGATAAAGTTATGAACCCAGCCGTGATGCATGATAAATAAATGCACCGGTGGGAGATGAACGCCCACCATCATGGCTGCGTAGAGAACGAAGCTAATCCAAGGGCTTGAGAAGAATCGGAAAATCGAACTTTGATTTAATTTATTCCGTAGCTTCTCTGTTGTCGAAAGTACCAATAAAGATCCGACCACCATTAAAAGCGTGATGTGCTGAATCATGTGATAGCTGAACTTTTCAAGCGCCTGAGTTCCAATTGGAGTGGCTGTGACCGCCAGAGTCAGTGCCACTGAGAGAGCCAGATAGATCCGCTTCATTGTTCGCAAAAGGGTAGACCCAAAGTTGTGCGTAAGCAGGGGGTTAAATTGAAAATATTTGAAAATTTTCTGTGTTTACCCTTTATTCCAACCCATGGAACCTTTACCCTCTTGTGACTGTTGACACAGGAATGGGGGCGTTAATGAAGTCTCGCTTAATGGCGGCTTTAGTAACTCTAGTGCTCGGAGCTGGAGTGATCGTTGGGATCACCGCTTACGTAGCAGGTGCAAGTAATGACAGTGGCGTAACTGCGGCAACTCCCGCAGGCCAATTCACTGCACCTGATGGAAAGACATATCCGCACTACACGTTAAATCTAAATACCTATCCAAATAGTTTGTTCGGTGGACATCATGGTGCAGGCGGCGGTGCGCATCCGGATTGGGTTTCATATGGACTTGGTGGACCTAACGGAGAAATTCTTAGCGGCGCTGCAACCGGAACCAACTTTGTAGTTCCTCCACACTCTGCTGTCACAATCACCGTCTTTCAATATGACTCCGGTGAAACTTTAAATAATGATTTCTTCTCACATGTAATTGGAACAGTCGATGGAACTGCAACATTTGTACAGCGCTGGGATACCAAAGCAAAAGCAAATGCTTCTGTGCAAGCAAAGATCAAGAGCATTCCACATGATGCAGTTGGACATACCTGGACATTGCACGGAGTTGCAAATGGTAAAGATCAAATCTTCGTAAGCGTTCCTTTAGCGCTCGCAGATGACAACGAAGTTACCGCTGCCGAAGAAGAGGGCGGTTACACACAATTTCCAACAAAGACCACATTCACATTTATTACAGGTGATGAAGGCGAATACATCTGGAACTGCGAATTCCCATGCGGCGATGGAACAGTTGCTCGTTTTGGAAATGCAATGTCAACCATGAGCTACATGGCCGGACACTTTACGGTAAAGGCATAAGCGATGACTCAGACAAAGACACCTTGGTATAAAACTGCTGATATTCGCAAAACAGTAATTCTCTCTGTAATTCTCACACCAATTATTGGTTATTTAGCTTCAGAAGTTCAGGTCCGCTTGATGGGACCACCTGCATCACAGGTAATGAAAACTACTGAAAATCTAATGTATATCTTCACTTGGGCAGCGGCTCCAGTTATGGCGATTGTCTTTGCAATTGCTGCTACTTCATTAAGCAAAGTGCACCGCGGAGATAACCCACCAGCTGAAGCAGATCACGAAATTCGTAACTCTGCTAAGGCAAATATTGTTTGGGTGACAGTTTCTGCGCTTCTATGTTTATTCGCAGTTATTAGCGGCATGATTATTTTGCAACATGACAATGAATCAATCCTTGATGATCACGCAGTTGATATCAATGTAACTGGCCAACAATGGGTTTGGAATTATGACTACCCAGATTCAGATGGTGTTCGTAGCAATGAACTTCATATGGTTGTAAATAAACCAGCAGTATTTAACGTAACTTCAGTTGACGTTAAGCACTCATTCTGGATTGTCGAACTTGGTGTAAAGATTGATGCTAATCCAGCTGCAATCACACAAGTTGCAGTTAATCCAAATAAGTTAGGTGTATTTAATGTTCGATGCGCCGAACTCTGCGGTCTACTGCACTCTTATATGCAGAACAAAGTTTATGTTCAGACTCAGGAAGATTACGACGCTTGGCTTGCAACGCAGCCAAAGCGCAATCACTCAGGAGATCCATTTCCTAAAGAAGGAGAACCAGAGAAGAAGGGAGGTAAAGCATGAGCAGCAAGCGCAAACCTTTAATTGAAAGGTTAAATGTATTTACCGCATTCTTCTTCGGTGCGCTCTTTGCAATCGTCTCTTGGCGATTGGCGCTTACTTATCTTCCGATGGATAGCGAACATGCACCGCTATTTACTCGTGAAGACAAGATCACTTTAATCTCGATGATCTCTTGGTTTATCGGATTCATGTTCGGTATCGGTGCGCTAATTGCTCCTTTCCGTTGGGTGGCTGGTAAAGATTTAACTAACGAAGAGAATATGTATTACGCCGGAAAAGATATGGGCTTAAAGCGCTATTTCCGCTACACAACAGACCATAAAGTTGTTGGTATTCAATACCTAGTAATCACTATGGTGATCTTCGGAATCGCTGGCATTTTGGCGATGTTGATCCGCGCTAACTTAGGTAGCCCAGAAGGCGGTTTAATCAATCCTCAGGCGTATAACTCAATTGTTGGTACCCACGGTATTTTGATGATTGTTGGCGCAATCATCATGGTTACCGGTCCATTTGGTAACTACATCATGCCAATCATGATTGGTGCGCGAGATATGGCTTTCCCACGTCTTAACGCACTCTCATTCTGGTTAATTGTTGCTGCAGCGGTTCCACTAATTTGGGGACAGTTCATCGGCGGTATCTCAACTGGTTGGTCTGCATACAACCCACTTGCAGGTCAATCACCGCTTGGCATGAACGGTTACATCATGTACATCTGCATCTTCGCACTTTCAACAATGGTTGCAGGTGCAAATATCACAACCACTGTTGTGAAGATGCGTGCAAAGGGAATGACTTGGAATCGCACACCAATCTTTATTCATGGTGTGGTTGCATCAGTTGCACTTGCACTTCCAGCTTTCCCAACATTCTTCTTATCTCAAGTAATGAGTGGAATGGATCGCGCACTTGGTACAAATTTCTATAACCCACAAGGTGGCGGTTCTGGATGGTTATACGAACATCTCTTCTGGTTGATGGGACATCCAGAGGTTTACGTAATTTTGATCCCTGCTGTTGCAGCGCTAATGGAAATGGCACCGGTGTTTACTCGACGCCCACTTTATTCATTCACTGTTGCTGTGGTTGGTATCGCTGGTATCGCAGGTCTTTCAGTACTTGTTTGGGCACACCACATGTACATGTCAGGTTGGGCGCCGCTACTTAACGCACCATTTATGTTAACTACCGAGCTAATTTCAATTCCTACCGGAATGTTGTTCTTAGTTCTTGTCGGAACAATTTGGCGCGGTCGAGTCTGGGCAACCATGCCGATGCTCTCTATTTATGCATTGCTCTGGAACTTCCTTATCGGCGGCGTAACAGGTATTTACCTATCTGACGTTCCTGCCGATCAAGCTTTCCACGGTTCTATGTACGTAACTGCGCACTTCCATTACACATTGATGGGCGCTGGTTTAACAGGTGCAATTGCATCGCTTGTTTATTGGTTCCCAAAGATGACCGGAAGAATGTTTGATAAGAAGTTAGGTTGGATTGGATTCTGGATGGTTCAGATCGGATTTAACGTAACCTTCATGGGAATGTTCGCAGTTGGTCTTGCCGGACAACCACGTCGCGTAAGTGTCTTCGATGAAATGTTTAATCGTGGCAATCAGATTACTTCAGCCGGTGCCTTTGTAATCATGGCAGGTATGTTGGTATTCCTTGCAGGTGTTATCCATTCATGGAAGCACGGACAGGTTGCGCCAATGAATCCATGGCATGCAAAGACTATCGAATGGACAGTGCCAAACCCTGTTCCACTTGAGAACTTTGATGTCTTACCGACAGTTGATTCGGATCCATATGGTTATGGAAAGAAGGGACAGGCATGAGCACCGAAACACATGCACATCACGAACATCCAGATGATGTTGGATCACGTAATCGCCTTGGCGTAATTCTGATCTTGGTTGCGGATATTTCATTCGCACTTTCAATGATGTTTGTCTTCTTCTATTTGAAGAGCCAGAACGTTCATCACATGTGGTTGCCAAAGGGCGATGAAGAACATCCTGCAATACATCCACTATCAAGTGGGCCTGCATGGACCGTTACTTTGATTGCAGCTTTAGGCATGGCGCTTCATTACTTCGGACTTCGTGCAGCTCGTAGCGGAAGTCAGAGTGGTTTAAAAGGCGCAAGTTTGCTTGCAATGGTTGCAGCGATTGCTGGTGCAGTACTTCAATGGAAAACTATTGCAACAGCGCCATTTACCTTCCACGAAGGCACATACGTTTCCGCGTTCTATTTACTAACAATCATGAACCAGGTGCACCTATTTCTAACTGTGTTCATCTCATTTGGTAACTGGAACCGTGCGCGTTTAGGTCTATATAAATCAAATTATTGGCATGTAGATATCGTCAATGTTTGGTGGATCTGGATGGCGGTCTCATCTGCAATGGGAGCTTTCTGTCTTTCACTTGCTTAATCTGAGATAGATTTTCGCAATGCGAAAATCATGGCTTCTCTCATATGTCCTTTTAGGCATCACTTGGGGAATGTCATTTCTCTTTATTAAACAAGGGTTGGAATTCTTAACTCCACTTGGAGTGGCTTTTGGTCGCTGTTCGCTTGGCGCCATCACTTTGATAATCATTGCTAAATCAAAGGCGGTGCAGCTTCCAAAAGATCCAAAGATCTGGGGCCACCTACTTGTTGTTGCGATGTTACTAAATGTAATTC
>CAZMDJ010000066.1:0-1183 GCA_964565165.1 uncultured Actinomycetes bacterium
GAAATTGCTCCTGCAGTAAATGAAGCTTTAGAACATATTGCACGTGAAGTACTTGCAGTTGAGATGAAGCACGATGCTTCCCTACTTTGCGATACTGAACTTGGATTTACTTTTAACTTACAGATAAGTTAAAGCAAGGCTCTGCAGAATTTGAACTGCAAAGAAGAGCACGATAAAAGATAGATCCAACGCAACTCCACCTAAACGAAGTGGTGGGATAAAACGTCGGAAAAATTTAATCGGTGGATCTGTAAATGTATAAACGCTTTCAGCAAACCAGAGCATTAAACCTTTAGGGCTCCAGGATGGTTTAAACATACGAACATAATCAAGAATTAAACGTGCAAAAAGTGCGAAGATAAAAACTTGAAGAAAACGTGCTACCCAGATACCGAGCATTTATCAGCTTTGATTGAAGAAGCTTGCTTCAGCTGCAGCTGTCTTAATCTCTGATGAGACTGTTACATTTGCAGGAGATAGCAAGAAAACTTTGGAGGTAACGCGTTCGATTGTGCCATGGTGTCCGAAAACAAGACCACTTGCGAAGTCAACTAAACGCTTACGCTCGTCATCGCCCATGTCGGTTAGATTCATAAGCACTGTCTCCCCATCGCGATAACGTTCTCCGATTACGCGAGCTTCGTTGTATGAACGTGGGTTAACAGTAAAGATCTGATTTGAGGCAGCAGGTGCAGCTGGAGCAACCGGCGCAGGCGTTGCTTGCACCGATGCAAACGAACGAGTTTCGCGAACGCGAATTCGTGGCGCTTCTGCTTCGTGGGTTACTTCTTCGCTCTCGAGGTCATCTGTGAGACCGAGAAAATTTCCTAGTTTCTTAAGGCTAGACATAGGGATAATTTTAGATAGTTCAGATACGCGAACCGAGTATTGAAGAGCCGACTCGAACATGTGTCGCACCATGAGAAATTGCCGATAAATAATCTCCGCTCATTCCGGCCGATAAATATGGGGCGTTTGGATAGCTCTCTTTAAAACCCTGATGAATCTTTGAAAGTCTTTGAAAAGCCTGATCGGGTTGCTCGCCAAGAGGTGCCACCGCCATCAAACCCTGCAATTTGAGATTGCCAGAGTTCAGAATCGAATCCGCTTTTTGATTTAAATCAGCAGGCAGCGCACCACCGCGATGGGTTTGGCCATCAAGTGAAACTTGAATAAAAACCTC
>CAZMDJ010000066.1:1193-5197 GCA_964565165.1 uncultured Actinomycetes bacterium
GAAATTTACATTTGAAATGCCATTTGGCCGGTACAAGTTGAGCCTTCTCTTTACCCTCTTGATCGCGGTTTTAACCAAATTCGGTGACTCCGAGTTCATGAAGCAACTGAGCATCGCTCAATGGAAAAGTTTTTGTGACCACAATTAAATGAACATCATTAGGAATGGTTGCTTTTACTGCTGCTAAATTCTGAGCAAGTTCTGCTTTACGATCTAGAGCCAAATTACACCTGCTTGACGTCCGGTAATTCCATCGCGACGATAGGAGAAAGTGTGTTTATCTTCAAGCACACAGCTAGATAAATCTAAGAGCACCGTATCTTTCAAATCAGTTTTTAAACCAGCAACCAAATCGAGAGTGGCTTTGCCGGTTCGGCCAGAGGAATCAGCAGATGGGAACTTTGCAGCGACCTCTTTAAAAATATCATCGCCTACCTCATAACAACCGCCGCAGATATTTGTACCAATATAATAGTGGATTACCTCTGCTCCTAAATCTCGCATCGCATCAATTGTTTTTCTGGCGATGCCATTCATTAAACCTTTACGCCCAACGTGTACCGCCGCTACTGCCACATCTGATTTCAGAAGTAGCGGAATGCAATCGGCAACCATGACTGCGATAGCCAATTTATGTTCAGTCGTAATTAGCGCATCACAGGTTGGAGTATTTGAATTATCTTCGACCAAAACCACTGTGTCACCATGGACTTGATTCATAAAGACAATCGGCATTCCGATTTGTGATTCAAGCATGGCTCGATTTTCTGCAACTGCGCTTGGCTCATCCCCCACATGATCGCCAAGGTTGGCAGAATCAAATGGAGCTTTACTTACTCCACCTAAACGATTGGTGAAGATAAACGGCATTGGAAGTTAACTTTTACTTCATGAAATCAGGAACATCGATCTCATCTTCAGAGACTAACTCTTCGAATGAGACGCGACGGCGAGGTGTTTCACCGGTAATTTCCATAGCAACCTGAAGTGGGTCGTTTTCGATTACTGGATCTGCCTGACCTGAAATTTCATTTGTGGTGATAGTTGGACGTTCAATCTTCTTTGGCTCTCCACCATCAAAGCCCGCTGCAATAACGGTAATACGTACCTCATCACCTAGCGCATCATCAATAACTGTTCCGAAGATGAACTTAGAATCTGGATGAGCAGCATCCTGCACCAACTGGCAAGCTTCATTGATTTCGAATAAACCAAGATCGCTACCGCCAGCAACAGATAACAAGATTCCCATTGCGCCATCAATTGATGCTTCAAGTAGTGGAGATGAGATTGCAAGTTCAGCTGCACGAATTGCACGGTTCTCACCGCGAGCAGATCCGATACCCATAAGTGCGGCACCTGCACCGGTCATAACTGCCTTCACATCTGCAAAGTCAAGGTTAATCAAACCTGGTTGTGTAATAAGTTCAGTGATTCCCTGTACGCCAGAAAGTAGAACTTGGTCTGCGCTCTTAAATGCATCAAGTGCAGTAATCGCACGATCAGAGATTGCAAGTAAGCGATCATTAGGAATAACAATTAAAGTATCAACTTCTGCGCGAAGTGCATCGATACCAGATTCAGCTGCAGAGGTGCGAAGTTTTCCTTCGAATGAGAATGGCTTTGTAACAACGCCAACTGTTAGCGCACCAAGTTCGCGTGCAACCTTTGCAACAACAGGTGCACCACCGGTTCCGGTTCCGCCACCTTCGCCTGCAGTAATGAAAACCATATCTGCACCGCGTAACGCTTCTTCAATTTCATCAACGTTATCTAACGCAGCTTCGCGACCAACTTCTGGCGCAGCGCCTGCGCCAAGTCCGCGAGTAATTTTGCGACCGATATCTAATTTCACATCGGCATCGCTCATTAATAATTGTTGTGAGTCTGTATTAACTGCAATGAACTCAACGCCTTTGAGTCCTGCTTCGATCATGCGATTGATCGCATTAACGCCGCCGCCACCAATACCTACAACTTTGATGACTGCTAAATAATTCTGCGGTGCCGCCATGATCTTCCTCTCGGTATGTAAACCTCTACTTAAGGGTTACAACTCGTGCCCATTTGGTGGCGGAAAATTAGTTCTATAAGGGTGAGTATTCAATTACCGACACGGTTATTTAACTGTGGGTTTTGTTGGATCACTAACATCCATTTGATTAATTTTTTTATTCTCTGGAAGTGCAATTAAAGCCTTATAAATCTTTACTTTTACGGCGTTATTTGAATTTGAACCCCAATTAATTCTGAGGTTATCTTTTTTATTCTCTAAAGTTAATTGAAAGTTATTTGAAGAAGAGGTTGAGACTTTCACGATTTTTTCAGAGAAATCAAGCGGAAGTGAGAGGTACAGGGAGACCGCAGCCACTCGAGAAGTTGTATTGGCAGCGCTTACTTCTGGCAGCTTCTTCTTGATGGTGATTGGAGATGTAAAAAGCACACCACTTGCGTCAACATATTGATCGCCGCTAATTGCTACAGCTTCTCTTGCATTTAAATTGATATCAACATTTCTGCTTAACCAATTACGAGAAACATTTACAGATTTAATCCAGTCGATTCCAGCAAGCGCCAATTTAGATGAGATATTTCTTGGCTCTACGCGAGCTAACTTCTCCCCTTTTTTGACATCTGCAATCACTAAAACCTGTTTTGTGATTTCGGAATTTGGTGAACCTGAAACTGATACAGATTTAACAGTAAAGATATTGGTCCAGCCAAAAAGGAAAGCAAGCGTTGCGACAATCAGAATAGTGGAGCCTAGAAATACTTCGCGCTTATGACGCACTATCAAACCTCTTGTGAAGTTCTTCGATGATTAATAGTCCAAGTGAACTTACATCGCCAGCACCTAAAGTCATGATTACATCACCAGCGTGTGCTGCCTTTGCAATTGCTTCTGTGACTGAAATGAAATTTGGTTCGAAAGTTGCATGTGAAATCAACTTGGCAATGTTGGCACTTGTTACACCCGTGATTGGTTGTTCGCTAGCTGCATAAACTTCTAGTAACCATACTGAATCTGCAATTGATAACGCCTCTGCAAATTCATTGGTGAATGCTTTAGTTCTTGAATAGCGGTGCGGCTGAAAAATTGCCAGAACTTTTCCGCCACCTGCATATCGCTTTGCGGCATCTAAAGTCACTTTGATCTCAGTTGGGTGATGACCGTAGTCATCAATAACTCTAATTCCGCCAACTGTTCCCTTTAATTCAAAGCGACGACCAGCTCCGTGAAACTTAATAAGGCCATCTAAAAGTGATGCTGCAGGTAGGCCAAGTTCTAACCCAACAGCTAAAACCGCTGCTGCATTAAGCACATTATGTTCGCCTGGTACAGAGAGTTCTAAAGTGCCAATTTTTGCGCCATTCCAAAGAACGCGCGCAGTTGAGCCGCCTGCATTTAAAGCTATCTGATCTACGCGAAGCGCAGCCTTTTCACTCTTGCCATATCCGATTGTTTTAACTGACGCTTTTGAAGCAACTTTGGTTGCACCTTCATCATCTGCGCAGAAAACTAGAAATCCAGAAATTGTTTTTACGAAATCATCGAAGGCGCTAAATACATCAGCTTCGGATGCGAAGTGATCAACGTGATCCCATTCGACATATGTAATGATCGCCGCATGTGGATAGTAGGCAACAAATGAACCATCGGATTCATCTGCTTCAGCTACAAAATACTTACCAGTGCCTCGGTGAGCGTTAGAGCCAGATGATTTAAGCACCCCTCCAATTGCAAATGAAGGGTCAACGCCGGCACTTTGTAGTGCCACAGTTGCCATTGATGAAGTTGTGGTTTTACCGTGAGTGCCAGCAACAGCGATTGAAATTGATTCTGACATTAAAAGTGCAAGCGCAGATGCACGTGTGATCTCTGGGATACCTGCCGCTACCCCAGCTTCGCGCTCTGAATTATTTGGTTTGATCGCATTTGAAAAGACAATTAAATCTGCGCCAATCACATTCTCTGATTTATGTCCAACAAAAACTTCAGAGCC
>CAZMDJ010000067.1:0-5021 GCA_964565165.1 uncultured Actinomycetes bacterium
GGGGTAGTTACTACGCATCAGACAAACTTGTTTTAACAATGACTGGCGCACGCCAGATTGCAGAAAACGATAACCCACGTTTATTCGCTTTAATTCAAGAGGTTTGCATCGCTTCTGGTTTACCGATGCCAAAGGTGGCAATCGTTGAAGATAACGCGCCAAATGCTTTTGCAACAGGGCGCGATCCAAAACATGCGCTAATTGCATTTACTACCGGCATCTTGGATTCAATGGATAAAGATGAGCTACAAGGCGTAATTGCACACGAAATGGCACACGTTGGAAACCGAGACACTTTAGTTAGCGCAGTTGCTGCAACTACCGCTGGTGCGATTGCAATCTTTAGCGACTTTTTAATGCGCATGATGTGGTTTGGTGGCGGACGTCGCGATGATCGCGAAGGTGGTGGAAGTAATCCAATTGCACTGATTGCCTCTTTATTTATTTTGATTTTGGCGCCGATTGCTGCAGTGCTTCTAAAATCTGCAATTAGTCGTCGACGTGAAGCGCTTGCTGATGCAACTGCAGTTCAATTTACGCGTAACCCAACAGGACTTCGTAAAGCGCTCGAAGTCCTTCAAAGAGATTCAACAGTGGTAGTTCATAAATCAAATGCAGTCGCGCATCTTTATATTGAATCACCGCTTGATAGTTCTAGCGTCTCTAAGTTGTTTGCAACCCATCCGCCGTTAGCGGAGCGCATCGCAATCCTTAGGACAATGGAAAGTGGAGCGTAAAGGTAGAACCTTCGCCCAGCTTTGAATCTACGCTTACATGGCCACCATGTGAACGCATCACTGCATCAACAATTGATAGACCAAGTCCGCTGCCCTCTGCGCTAGTACGTTGGCGTGAAGGATCCACTCGGTAGAAACGTTCAAAGATTCGATCGCGATCCATTTCAGATAGCCCGGGACCATTGTCAGAAACGCTGATCTGTACCTCTTTTTCACTTTGGGTAATCGCAACTTTAATCTGGGTATTAACTGGCGTATGTACACGTGCATTTGCAAGTAAGTTTGCTACAACTTGATGAATACGGTTGGCGTCTCCTAATGCATATATTTCGTTACCAGCTTCCAAATGAATTGAATGACCTGGGCCAGCTGCGCGAGCAGATTCAACTGCATCGGTGACTAGTTCAGATAAATTAACTGGCTTTACTTCCATCTTTGGACCTTGATCCATACGAGCAAGTACTAACAAATCTTCAACTAACGACGACATGCGCATTGATTCGCGTTCGATACGTGCCACAAGTGCTTTAGTTTCTTCTTCGCCAGATACCGCGCCTTGACGATGAAGTTCTGCAAAACCACGAATTGCAGTAAGCGGTGTACGAAGTTCGTGTGAAGCATCAGCTACGAATCGGCGTAAACGCCCTTCAGATTCCGTTCGCGCAGCAAAAGATTCTTCAATGCGTGAAAGCATGACATTAAGTGAATTTACTAATCGTCCTACTTCTGTGGTTGGTTTCGCATCTGGTAGGCGCGCTGATAAATCTCCAGAAGCAATTTTTTCTGCTGTTTTTTCAACATCTTCAAGTGGACGCATGCCGATTCTAATTACATATCGCGAGGCTATTGCAATTAATAGTAAAACCAATAATCCAACAAAGAAAAATAATAGAAGTAATTGATGTTTCGTTTTTTCAACTGCTTCTAAAGATTGCGCTACCACGACAGTGTCACCTGTTGTAGGTAAAACAACTGCGACTGCGCGGAAATCTGTTCCATCTGTTTTAAGAGTAAATGGTTCGCCGTCAGTTTCTAGCGCATCTTCATGATCGAATTCTTTTAAATGATCGGTAATTTGTGACGAAGTTAAATCGCCACCTAATTCACCTTTTACTGTGCCATCAGAACCCAATAAAGTTACTGAAAGAGTAGTTGGGATACGTTGTAAAGGCTTGGGGGCCGCATTAGGTAGAGTTTTACCCACACGATTGCGGTGCTCTTCTTCCTCTTCTTCCTCTTCTTCCAATTCATCATTTTGTTGGATAACAGCTCCGCGATCTAACCGCATCGCAGTACCTCCAACTACACTATTTAATTCATTATCTATTTGGCCAATTAAATAATTTCTTAAAGCAGTTGCGGTGCCGTAAAAAGTTGCAGCAAAACCAATTGCAGATAGCACGACAATACCGATTGTTAACCGGCTACGAAGCGACCACTGATTGATGTTCATCTAGTTATTTCTTAACCGGCATTCTTAAACGGTAACCCACGCCACGTACTGTATGTATGAGTGGTGGTTCGTAAATATCAATTTTCTTACGTAGGTAAGAGATATATGTTTCTACAATTCCAGCATCGCCACGGAAATCGTATTGCCATACATGATCAAGGATCTGTGCCTTTGAAACTACGCGATCTGCATTGATTAGTAAATAACGTAGCAACGTAAATTCTGTTGGAGAGAGTTCAATCAAATCCCCTGCGCGACGAACTTCGTGAGTCGCTTCATCTAATTCAAGATCAGCAAAACGAATTTTCTCTTCATCACTTGCCGTTTCAACTGCACCGGTACGACGCAAAATAGATTTCAAACGCGCAACTAACTCTTCCAGCGAAAATGGCTTGGTCATGTAATCATCGCCGCCGCGAGTTAAACCATAGACTTTATCTTCGACTGCATCTTTAGCAGTTAAGAAAAGTACGCCAATATCTTGCCCCTCGTTACGAATCTTTTCGCAGACTTCAAAACCATTTAGATCAGGAAGCATTACATCGAGCACCATCGCCTGTGGTTTAAATTCTTCGGCAACGCGTAGCGCCTCTTGACCAGTTGCAGCGGTGCGAACATCGAAACCAACAAAGCGAAGCGAAGTTGAAACTAGATCGCTAATACTCTGTTCGTCATCGACAACAAGGATGCGGCTCTTTGGTTCTGTTGAAGTACTCATGGCTAGGAGAATCCTCCCTTAACCTGAGAGCTTTCTGAGAAGGAACCTGAATTCTCGTGCGAATATGCGCGAGTTATGCGGATTTATTCAGGCTTAACTGAACGCAGAAGCGCCTGAGCCACGTCGAGAACTTCGACCTCAGATTGGCGACCCTGAACTCCATCAGAGACCATCACGCGACAGAATGGGCAGGCAACCGCAACTTCATCAGCGCCAGTTGCTAGAGCCTCATCAACGCGATTTAAGTTGATCTGAGTTCCGAGCTTCTCTTCCTGCCACATACGACCGCCACCTGCGCCACAGCAGAATGAACGTTCTTGGTTACGTGGCATTTCAGTTACCTGTAAACCAGTTGCCGCAAGAAGTTCGCGTGGTGGTGTGTAAACCTGATTGTGACGACCTAGGTAGCAAGGGTCGTGATAAGTAATGGTCTTAGATTCTTTCGCAACCGGCTTTAACTTTCCATCGCGAACTAATTGATTAAGAAGTTGTGTGTGGTGAACCGCTTCTAATTCATAGCCTTGTTGCTTGTAATCGCGACCGATTGTTGTAAAGCAGTGAGGGCAGGTAACCACAACTTTCTTCTTACCTTTGTAATTAGCAAATACTTCAGTAAAGGTATCGATATTCTCTTTAGAAAGAATTTGATAAACGAATTCGTTACCGGTACGACGTGCGCTATCTCCGGTACATGTTTCGCGCTTACCTAGAACTGCAAACTTAACTCCCGCCATATGCAGCAACTCTGCAACAGCCTTGGTAGTTTTCTTTGCGCGCTCTTCGTATGCACCTGCGCAACCAACCCAGAATAGATATTCCATATCATCTGGAATTTGCCCGGTAATAACTTCAACCGGGAAATCGCACTCTGCAATCCAAGCTTCGCGATCATTCTTATTTGAACCCCAAGGATTACCCTGCATCTCTAAGTTGCGATAAGTAGCTTGCAACTGTGATGGGAAATCTGACTCAACCAAAACTTGGAAACGACGCATATTTACAATGTGATCGATATGTTCGATATCGACCGGACATTCATTAACGCAAGCGCCGCAGGTAGTACAAGACCAGAGCACATCGCTTGAAATTGCGCCTCCAGGGCCAACCATCTTCTCTGATTCAACAACTTCTGCCATTGCGTGATCGCGCATCGCCATCATCAAAAGCTTTGGTGAGAGCGGTTTTTCAGTATGCCATGCAGGGCACTGTGATTGGCAACGACCACATTCGGTACAGGTAGTCATATCTAAGAGCGCCTTCCAAGTGATATCACCGCGCTCGCCTAAACCAAATACATCATCATCTGCAGGATCTTCGAAATTAATTTCTTTACCGTGTGACAACATCACAGGTAGCGCACCTAGTGATGGCTTACTTAAATCACCAGTGTTGCGCTTAAAGAAGATATTAAAGAATGCAAGGAAGCGGTGCCATGCAACGCCCATTGTTAAGTTAAGTGAGATCACGATGAACCACGCCATCGAGATCACAATCTTTGCAGTCGCTACTGCCTTGATTGCATCTGATGTTGGATTTGTTTCTTCAAGATGACTAAGTGCAATTACGCAAACAACGATCGCAAAGATTGTCGCTTCAACGTAATACGCACGCCATGAAACAGAACCTAAGAAGCGCGAAGTGCGACCTTTGTGGTTCCAACGATTTCCTTGACGAATCGCAATCAAAATTATGATGCCGATACCAGTTGCCCACGCAATAAATTGTGTGAACGCTAGGTACGGACCGAAGTGTCCAATAATCGGTAGCGCGAACTCTGGATTAATTACCTGACCAAATGCAGTAATCAAAGTTCCGAACAGCGAACCGAAACCAATCATCACAAACCAGTGCGCAACACCAGTGACTGAGAAGTTAAGCATCTTGGTATGGCCCAAAGTTTCCTTGAGCATATTTGCCAAGCGTTCGTTCTTATCGCCGCTACGAGTTGGATCAGGTTGACCCTTCTTATAGATAGCCAGAAGCTGCTTTACAGCTCGGGTCACCAAAACCAGCGCGACAACTGTTATTCCGTATGCGATTAATGGATAAATCATGGAGTTAGAGTAACTTTCACAGAGATTATTTAGGATACGTAGCGTTCCACGAATTGAAA
>CAZMDJ010000068.1:0-4974 GCA_964565165.1 uncultured Actinomycetes bacterium
AGTAAGAAATTACTTGGTGTCGATTGCAGCCTGTGCAGCAGCAACAGCCTTACGTAGGAATTCACCAGGTGTTCCGGTGTACTTACCTGCAAGGATTGCAGCTTCTGCTGAACCGATCTTGCTCCATACAGTATCCATGAATACATATGAAGGCATTGGGTATGCATTTACGCCAGCCTTACCGAATGCAGCAAGGTTCTTGTCTGACATTGCGTTAAGTGCTTGCTGATTTACAGGGATGTTGTTTCCTGCCTTGTTAAGTGCAAGCTGGAATTCAGCTGAACCTACATAGCGAAGAACCTTACCTACAGAAACAGCGTTTGGCTGACCTGCAACCTTTGATGACTGCCAGTATCCGTAAACACCTGAGAACTGGTGAACTGTCTTGCCACCAGCTGAAGGAATGTTTGCGATTCCGATTTCTGAAGACTTAAGAGCCTTTGCAGAGCAACCAGAGATTGTGTCTTGACCGTGGTTGTACATCCATGGACCAGAGATGATGTATGCACCCTTTTGTAGAGTACAAGCTGATTGATCCCAACCATCTGCTGGACGGATGATCTTCTTTGCATCGCCAGCTAAGAAGTTAGCGTATGCATCAGATCCTGTTTCGCCGTAACCAAGAGTTGTTGTCCAACCTGACTTGTTACGTGTGAAAAGTGAAAGACCGAATGAAGATGCAACTGATGACCAGTGGTATGGGTCACCAGATGTTAAGTCGCGTGTAATTGCAAGACCATTTGTTGAGTTAACAAGATCCATAAATGACTTACCTGCTGGATCTACGCCATCGCGCTTGTTCCAGATAAGTGCAATGTTCTCTGAATAAATTGGCATGCCGTAAAGCTTGCCGTTAACAGTGAAACCTGACTTTGTTGCAGCTGAGAATGAATTTGAAAGACCACCAAGTGCTACTGGTGCAACAACACCAGCGCCTACAAGCTGACCTGTCCAGTCGTGAGCGCCAACCAATAGGTCTGGACCCTTACCGTCTGGAGTTGCCTTGATGTATTCATCGCGAACATTCTTCTTGTAAACAGCTGTTACAGAGATGCCCTGAGTCTTTGCCCATGCAGCGATGATTGGTGTCTGGTTGTCAGACTTTGCATCTGCAGCACCTGACCAGATTGTTACGGTACGTGCAGCTGAAGCAGCTTCCGAAGGAGCTGCAACAAATGCACCAGCTGCTGTTGCTACTGCAACTGCAACTGCTAGACCACGCATGCGTAGTTTCATTTATTGCCTTTCGAGTAATTTATCGAGGGGGTAAATCTATTTCTCTGCATTGATGCAATCGCTTAGATCGGATTTTGATGTCCGCTACTTATATATACGTATTTATATAAGTAAGGTCTAAAAATCGCTTCCATGCTCGGAATTAGCAGAAGCCTAAAAGGCGAGAATTAAGGGAAATAGCCAGTTTTGGTCATTTTGGCTGATTGTTATCAAGGTGTTGTAAAAGATTGTAAATTGAGGATTTCTGTAACGGGCGTTACATAAGGCTCAATAACCCCCGTACACTTGGCTCTTGCCCGCGCTCGCTACATATTCCGCTACATAATCAGGTTGAATACGTAGAAGAGGTGGGAAGGTAAGTGCTCGCTGGAGCGTTTACACCTATGCAGCATGTTCCCGCCTTGGCTGGTGGGCTCGACGGATGCACGATGTTCTCATCTGAACACGGAACCGATCACTTGGTTCAGGACTTGGATGGGCTCGGACAACAATTAAATAGTGGAAAGAATGCTTTCCACCCAGCTAATACTGGGGGTGAACGGTCTCGACTCTAGATGTTGGGGCAGGGGAAGCGGGCCGAGGAAGCTGGGATGATCTCGTTAACCAATAACTCAGCAAAAAATATAAACGGCAGTAATAACACTGCTGGTCTTGCCCTAGCTGCATAAGTTAGCCCCAAGACCCGTTAGTCCGAATTTGCTCTTGGTTCGGTAACTAGCGTCGCTTAAAGAGCTCCTCCGTTAACAATGTTGCAGGTGTTAATGGGAATTTAACTGCAAATGAGTTTGTCGAAGACTTGTGTGTATGAGCTTCGGAACTGAGAAAACGATAATCACACTACGCCCGTAGAAGCCCTGTTTTAGTACTAGAGGACCCGGGTTCAATTCCCGGCACCTCCACGACGAAAGAACCAAAAGAAAATGTTTACATTTTCTTTTGTGAGTGAGGAGTGGTTGGTTGAGCGCTTTAGCGCGAAACCTCCACTAAGAGCCAGGAAATGAAAATGTCGATTCTCATCTCCTTGTTTTTCTCATGGATTTTTAAGGTCCAATTGTCACGATTAGGGCATTAGAAATCTCAAGAAATTCGGACATGAGAAATGGATTTAATAAGTGAAGGCAGATTTAAAGTTTATTTCGCAAACACTCAATGCGCGTGCAATTGCAGTTCTTTCAATTCTCATATTGACCTTCACGCTTCCGATTTCTAATTCTTTAAGTACTAATTTTGAGAGAGCTAATGCGGTAGATCTGAAAAGTGCTACCTCAAAGAGCAAGCTTGCAAATTTTTCTGATGTTCAAAGCCTTACTTATAAATCAACTGCGGTAACAATTGGGGGCAAGAAGAAGGCGTTAGCTTCAACTAAGTCAATCAGTATCTCATTTGCAGAAAAGAGCATCTCCGTAAATGCCGGGTGCAACACCATGAATGGCAGCGCAACATTGGCGAAAGGTGTTTTGAAAGTTAAGAATTTAGCAAGCACTCGAATGGCATGCACCCCCGCACTAATGAAGCAAGATACTTGGATTCAGAAGATTATTACTTCAAATCCCAAAGTAACTGTTCAGGGCAAAACTCTGAGCTTAACTTCGGGAAATTCTGCTGCCTCAAGAACATTTATAAAGATGGCAATTTATGAAACTTATGGATTTGCAGATACTCCTCTGGGCGATGAGAATTCAGAGGCCCTTGTAAAAGAGACTTGTAAAAAGTTGATTACTGATAAAGCGACCGAATCTCAAGCTCAATTTGCTGCAGAACAGAATGGCTTAATTTTCCGAGTGACTTCTCGCGAAGGTGAAGATTTTGCTGTAACTATGGATTACCGAGTTAATCGAATGAATGTGAAGATTCTTGGTGGAGTAGTTGTGGAGTGCACGCAGGGTTGAACTTTTTAAGTAATTAGTAAAGTTATAGAGAATCAGTCTCGTCTTGTTGATTTACGATTTTATTCTCTTCAACTTGCTCGTTTGAAAGTGGACGGCCAAAGAGATCTTTGCCGGTCGGAATCATCTCTGCTCTGTATTTGTGTTTTAGGATTTTAAATTCAAATAGAAGCGCTGTAATAGAAGTCAAGACGCTACTAAATCCAATTAGTCGCGGAAATGCTGGCACATCTGGACTTAGAGCTAATTGATAACCAAAGAGAATTCCAACTAATGAAAGAAGTGAGACCGCGATTGTTCTAAATGCACGAATGTAAGTTGGTTTATCAGGCAAGAACGTTAAGAGTATTGCTACTGGACCACCTACAAATGATGTGAATAGAACGATTACAACGACTAGCGCTAAAGACTCCACGATGCTCCTAATTCTTGGTTGCTGCGAATAGTGCCATATCTAGTTGAGTGCCATCGCGACGCGTTACATATTTCTTCATTATCCCCTCAAATTCATAGCCAGCTTTAAGTAATGCGGCCTTTGAAGGTTCATTTCGTACATCCACGATTCCGTCGATACGTTTAAAACCAATTGTCATTAACCCGTATTCAGTGATCATTTCAGCGGCTTTACTGCAAATACCTTTACCGCGAGATTCTTTAGCTAACCAATAGCCAATTTCTGCACGATGATTTGGAATATCAATAGTGTGTAATGACATGACACCAGCAAAACCGTTTGTATATGGATAATCGCTTGAGATTAATCGAGAATCTTCAATCACGAATACCAGCTCTGTTTTATTTACAAAACTTGCTGCAGCTCGAGTATGTGCAAAATCAATAGCTAGATCAATTGGATAATCAGACGGAACTGTTGTGAATTTAGGTATTTCAGGATCTTGAACTGCTCGATATATATCTTCGGCATCAGAAGGCCGCATCGGCCGCATCGTGATGGTGCCCGACGCCAACGTCGGCACTTCTTCTGGCCACCAAATCATTGAGGAAGTCTAATCAAGGTAAACGTATGTCGCTTAAAGTTTTGAATTAGTGGAACTCGAAATCAAATTCGCATGCAATAGGTGAACTCCAGAAACGCTAATGAACTCAACTCAACCAGTTAAGATCTCCGTTAAAGGCGGCCGAGATGGCTTAATGCTTTTATAGTCATAAGTAACTACACCGAATCCATCACAGGTCGTGCTGGAACAAAATAGCGTTGGCCGGTCGGGCTAATCCAGGTACATGCGCCGTCATCTTGATTTATCAATTTCCAACCGCCATGCGTCTTTAAATTATGGTGGCGTCGGCAGAGTGCGCCCAGATTATCTGCGGATGTTTTTCCGCCTTCTTCCCATGGAACTGCGTGATCTAAATCGGCTAGATGTGCAGGTTGTCGACAACCGGGGAAGCGACAGGTTCGATCTCGGGCAATTAGGAAATCTTGTAGCTCTTGTGGTGGTTCGTAAGTTTCTCTACCGTAATCAAGAAGCGTTCCTGTAACTGGATCAGTTACAAACCGCTTCCATCTTCCGTCAGCTGCAATTTCACGTGCAATGCTGGCAGGAATAGGACCATAACCAGCTAACTGGCCAGGGTTTTCAGCAAGGCCTAGTGCAGTTGGCAAGTCAATAGTTACATTAATAGTTGGTCGGCGATTATGACGCGTAACAACAGTGCCACTTGATTTAAGAGCGGCATCGGCAGCGCGCATGGCAAAGACAAATGCATCTGCGCGACGGATATCGCGTTCAGTATCCGAGTTAATAAAGTTGGCGCGTTCAAGTGCTGCAAGCGCCGCAGCATCGGATGCGTTTAAGGCCTTGCATTCATCTTTGCAAGAATCCATACATGC
>CAZMDJ010000069.1:0-4902 GCA_964565165.1 uncultured Actinomycetes bacterium
AAGAAGCGGGCAAACCAACTTTTGCTAATCCACGCAATGCAGCGGCAGGTTCGCTTCGCCAGAAAGATCCTCGCGTAACTGCATCTCGACCATTAAGTGTTTTAGTGCACGGTATCGGTGCAACTGCTATGGATTTTGATAACCAGAGCGATGCTTATGAGCTACTAAAGAGCTTTGGTCTGCCAACTAGCACCCATTTCAAAATATTAAATAGTCATAAAGAGGTCTTTAAATTTATCGCTAACTTTGCAGAGCATCGCCATGATTTAGAACATGAAATCGATGGCGTAGTAATCAAGGTAGATCAGACTTCATTACAGAAGAAGTTGGGTGTAACTTCTCGCGCACCTAAATGGGCAATTGCTTTTAAATATCCGCCCGAAGAGGTTGTTACCAAGTTACTTGATATTCAAGTAAGTGTTGGTCGCACCGGGCGCGTAACACCGTTTGCAGTTATTGAACCGGTTTTAGTGGCAGGTTCAACGGTTACCCACGCAACGCTACATAACTCGCAAGAGGTAGAGCGCAAAGGTGTATTGATCGGTGATTACGTTGTAATTCGTAAAGCCGGTGATGTTATTCCTGAAGTCTTATCTGCTGTTACCGATAAGCGCACCGGAAAAGAAAAGGCATTTAAGATGCCAACTACTTGCCCTGATTGCGGAACTAAATTAGTCGAACAATCAGAAGGCGATGTAGATCTACGTTGTCCTAATGCGCAGAGTTGCCCAGCACAATTGCGTGAACGCATTTATTACATCGGATCTCGTGCAGCGCTTGATATCGATGTTTTAGGTTACGAAGCAGCAAGTGCACTATTAGATGCCAAGATCATTAAAGATGAATCTGAACTTTTTGATCTAAATGAAGCGCAATTGTCGCGCTCACCATTTTTCACTAAGAAAGATGGCACACCAGGTGCAAACGTTAAGAAACTTCTTGATGCACTTGAAACAGCAAAGTCGCGTCCACTTTGGAGAGTAATTGTTTCGCTTTCGATTCGCCACGTTGGTCCAACCGCAGCGCAAGCACTTGCTAACCACTTCAAATCAATCGACGCAATTTCGAAGGCAAAATCTGCTGAACTCTCTGAAGTAGATGGTGTCGGCGGCGTTATTGCAGATTCAATAGTTGAATGGTTTAAAGTCGATTGGCATAAAGAGATCGTTAAACGTTGGGCTAAGGCAGGTGTTGCAACTGAATTAGCTGCAACTGAAGATGTGCCACAGACTTTGGCAGGTTTAACATTTGTTGTAACAGGATCGCTTGAATCATTTACGCGCGATGGAATAAATGAAGTAATCATTGCGCACGGCGGAAAACCATCATCTTCGGTATCCAAGAAGACTGACTATGTTCTGGTCGGCGCCGAGCCAGGTTCGAAGGCTAAAAAGGCGGAAGAGCTGGGCGTGACGATAATTGACGAGGCGAAATTCAAAGATTTGCTATCGGGCAAGTAGTATTTCCATATGTTCCATTTCGAAGAAGCCACACGCCATCTGCCACAGGACCCAATCGTCTTTGGCTTAACCGCATTCGGTATTTTGAGTCTTCTGCTTTATCTAACACTTCGTCTTGGCCGATAAGCGCACCGGAATCTACGGAGGGACCTTTGATCCCATCCATAACGGACATCTGCGAGTAGTTGTCGAATTAATTTCACGAAAAGTAGTTGATCAAATTATTTTGATTCCTGCCGGTCAACCTTTACTTCGCGAAGATGGACCAAAAGCAGATGGCCAAACACGTTTAGAGATGTGCAAGCTTGCAATCAATGATCTGCCAAGTGGAGTCAAAGAGAAGGTAACCGTTAGCGATATCGAAATTAAGCGTAATGGTCCAAGCTATGCAATCGATACTGTCGAAGAGTTAGAAAAAAGCGGAGATGATCTCTTCTGGATTATCGGAAGCGATGCATACGCCAAGATTGATAAATGGCACCGCGCAGAAGATTTACAAGAGAAAGTTAGTTTTATCGTTATCGACCGACCTGGCGATAACGGAGATGGCTTAGATATCGGCGCGCTAGATATTTCAGCCACAGAGATTCGAAACGATAGTCAGGTAAATGGAACCTCGCCTAGCGTGCGAAAGTTCATTACCGAGAGGAAGCTATATGCCAGTAAGTGATTTAGTCCGTAAAGAGCTAGATGTTGCAGCTCAAGCCGCGGTCGATAAAGTCGGAACTGACTTAGTGGCGATAGATCTATCTGAACAGAGTCTTTTATCAGAAGCATTTCTAATTGTCTCTGCAAGCAATCCAAAGCAGGTTGAAGCGATTGCAGATGAAATCGAAGAGAAGTTAAAGGGAATCAACGAAAAGCCAGTGCGTCGCGAAAATGGTGAAGAGTGGATCCTGATCGACTACTCAGATCTAGTTGTACATATTCAGACAGAAAATCTCCGTCGCTATTACATGTTGGATCGCCTTTGGAACGATTGCCCAACAATTCCTCTACACGTGGATGAATCACGATGAACCACGCACATAACAAAATTGTTCTATGGCGCCATGGCCAGACCGATTGGAATATTGCCAATCGTTTCCAAGGCTCAACTGATATTCCATTAAACGATACTGGTCTCGCACAAGTTGCACGCGCCGGAAAGTTATTAACTGGGCTATCTCCAACACAGATTATTTCAAGTGATTTATCGCGTGCTTTTACAACGGCGAAAGCGCTGGCTGATTTAGTTAAATTAGAAATTACAACTGATCGTCGTTTACGTGAAACAGATGGCGGTAATTGGGAAGGCAAGACGGGCGACTCAATTCGCGAAACAGATATTGAAAACTTTATCCGTTGGATTGATGGCGATGACAATCCTGCAGGTGATATCGGAGAACGTCGTAGCGATGTTGCTGCTCGTGCAACAGAAGCAATCAATGAAGCGCTAGCGGGAAAAACCAACCACACACTTGTAGTTGCAACTCATGGTGGCACTGCGCGTTGCATTCTCGGTTCATTACTAAATCTTCCGATGAGCACATGGGGTTCAATCGGTGGCTTATCAAATGCAGCTTGGTCGATACTTTCATCAACTCCCAAAGGTCCAACCGATTGGCAGCTGGTCGAACATAATTCTGGATCACTACCTGAGCCGATTTTTGGCGAAGAATCAGGTGGAGAGAAGTAGTTTTATTCGCTTGTAGAATTCTCCACAATGCAAGGGCCTGTGGCGCAGCTGGTAGCGCACTTGCATGGCATGCAAGGGGTCAGGGGTTCAAATCCCCTCAGGTCCACAATTTATAAGGAGGAACATGAGCACAGATCATCAAGCGTATGACTTCGCTTATGTTCAGGAGAAGTGGTTACCAATCTGGGATGAGATTGCACCATTTCGTTCAGGTCGCGCAGATGATTCGCGTCCAAAGAAATATGTACTCGATATGTTTCCTTATCCTTCAGGTGACTTACATATGGGTCACGCTGAGGCATACGCACTTGGCGATGTAATTGCTCGTTACTGGGCGCAAAAAGGTTTTAATGTCATGCACCCAATTGGTTGGGATGCATTTGGTCTACCAGCAGAGAACGCGGCAATTAAGCGCGGAATCGAACCATCAGGTTGGACTTACGAAAACATTGCAGTGCAGAAAGCTTCAATGCGCCGCTATGCATGTTCTTTTGATTGGGATCGCACCTTTAACACATGCGATCCTGAATATTACAAATGGAACCAATGGTTATTTTTAAAGATGTACGAACGCGGTCTTGCTTATCGCAAAGATTCAGCCGTTAACTGGTGTCCAGATTGCCAGACAGTTTTAGCTAACGAACAGGTTGTTGCAGGTCTTTGCGAACGTTGCGATAACCCTGTTACAAAAAAGAAATTAAATCAGTGGTATTTCAAGATTACTGATTACGCAGATCGCCTTCTTGATGACATGGCGCAGCTAGAAGGAAAGTGGCCAGATAAGGTGCTGTTGATGCAGCGCAACTGGATCGGTCGCTCAACTGGCGGTCATGTTTCCTTTGAGATTGAAGGTCGAGAAGATTCCGTATCAATCTATACGACTCGTTTAGATACTTTATTTGGTGCGACATTTATGGTGGTTGCGGCAGATAGTGAATTAGCGGCGGAATTAGTTGCAGGCACAGATAAAGAAAAGGAATTTTCTGAATATCTAGAAAAGGTACGTGCAGCTTCAGATATTGAAAGATTGGCTACGGATCGTCCAAAGACAGGCGTGTTTACAGGTCGTTATGCGATAAATCCGATCAATGGTGAAAAATTACAAATCTGGGCTTCTGATTATGTGCTTGCAGATTACGGAACAGGCTTCATCATGGCTTGCCCTGCGCATGATCAACGTGACTTAGATTTTGCAAAAAAATTCAATTTGCCAATTCGCATAGTTGTTGGCACGGATGAAGAAGATCCAGCAATTACCGGCGTTGCAGCTACCAATTCCGGAACTATGGTCAATTCAGGTCCAATCAACGGACTTACAAAAGAAGAAGCAACGGCAAAAGTCTTAGAGATGCTAGAGCCTAAGAAATTAGGTAAAGCAGCAACGAATTACCGTTTACGTGATTGGTTAATTTCACGTCAACGTTATTGGGGCACCCCAATTCCAATTATTCATTGCCCATCTTGTGGCGAAGTTCCAGTTCCACTAAATCAACTTCCGGTGCAATTACCACCAGCTGCAGGTTTAGATTTAAAGCCAAAAGGTTCATCTCCGCTTGGTGCGGCAGAGGATTGGGTAAATGTTCCTTGTCCTAAATGTTCAGCGCCAGCAAAGCGTGATGCTGACACCATGGATACCTTCGTGGATTCCTCTTGGTATTACCTACGTTATGCAGATCCAACAAATGCGACTGCACCATTTGATTCTAAGAAGATCGAAGAGTGGTTACCAGTTGATCAATATGTTGGCGGTGTAACTCACGCAAT
>CAZMDJ010000070.1:0-4591 GCA_964565165.1 uncultured Actinomycetes bacterium
CAATCAAGCGTGAGTTCCCGAGTCGCGAAATCCCTAAGTGGGTTAAGCAAGGTTCATTCGAAGATATCGTCTATGAAACTGCAGAGGGCATCGCAAAGATCACCATTAATCGCCCCGAGGTCCGTAACGCATTTCGTCCTCAAACAATTATCGAATTAAAAGAAGCCTTCGATATTGCACGTGATGATGAAAAAGTTGGCGTAGTTATCTTTACTGGTGCAGGCGAAGAAGCGTTCTGCTCAGGTGGCGATATCAGTGTTCGCGGAGATGATGGTTATATTGGTGATGACTCTGTTGGTTCCAAAGGAATCGGCCGATTAAATGTTTTAGATTTACAGATTCAAATTCGCCGTATGCCAAAACCAGTAATCGCAATGGTTGCAGGTTGGGCAATCGGTGGCGGACATGTTCTACATGTGGTCTGCGATTTAACAATTGCTGCAGAGAATGCAAAGTTTGGACAGACCGGACCTATGGTTGGTTCTTTTGACGGTGGTTATGGAGCAGGTTTACTTGCACGCCACGTAGGGCAGAAGAAAGCGCGCGAGATCTGGTTCTTGACTCGCCAATATGATGCAAAAGAAGCGCTCGATATGGGACTTGTTAATACCGTGGTTCCAGTTAAAGAACTTGAAGCCGAGACTGTGCAATGGGCGCGCGAGATGCTCCTAAATTCACCGCTAGCGCTTCGTTTATTAAAAGCTGGTCTAAACGCGGCAGATGATGGACTTGCGGGTGTTCAGCAATTAGCTGGTGATGCAACTCTGCTCTTCTACATGACTGAAGAGGGACAAGAAGGTCGCGATGCATATAAAGAGAAACGCGCACCTAACTTTGGAAAGTATCCAAAACGTCCGTAATGCTTAATGAAATCCTGGCATCTTTACAGGTGCTCTCTCTGCCAACGCGCACAAATTTCCGATCTGTAACAAAACGCGAAGTTGCGCTTTTTAAAGGGCCAAATGGCTGGGGAGAGTTCTCGCCTTTTCTTGAATATGAAAAGGAAGAGGCCGCACATTGGTTAGGTGCTGGAATTGAAGCTGCATTTGGTGAGATTCCTTTAACTAATCGTGAAGAGATTGAGGTTAATGCGACGCTACCTGCGGTAGATACCAAAATAGATGTTGAAAACATTCTTAGTTGGTATCCGGGTGCAAAGGTAGTAAAGATAAAAGTTGGCGGAGATTTAGAGCTTGATATTCAACGAATCGAAAATGCTCTTGCGGTCAACCCAAATTACTTAATTCGTTTAGATGTAAATGGCGGTTGGACTGTTGCTCAAGCAACGGAATCAGTTGCAAAAATTATTGATCGCATTGGCATCGAAAAGATTCAATATATCGAACAACCAGTGGCGACATTAGAAGAGTTACGTGAATTGCAATTACCAATTCCAGTTGTGGGCGATGAAGTTATTCGTAAAGCGAAAGATCCTTTTGCGGTAGATTTAAAAGGCGCAGTAGATATTCTGATGTTAAAGGTATCCCCACTTGGTGGAATTAATCGTGCTAAAGCAATTGCCGCGCACCACAAGTTACCTGTTGTAGTTTCAAGCGCACTTGAATCAGCAGTCGGTATTTCTCACGGAATTCGATTAGCAGCAGCGCTTCCTGAATTGAAATATGCATGTGGCTTAGGAACAGGAAAATTGCTTACTAACGATGTTGCTGATCTTCCGATTGTTGATGGGCGAATGAAGGTCACGGTCGTTAATCCAAGCGGAATGCTTAATTACCAAGCTGCGCCAGAGCGCATTAAATGGTGGGAAGAGCGAATTCGCGATAGTTTTGAAGTATGGCAAGCACGGAATTAGCGCAACAGATAATCCGTGACTTCATCGAGCACGGAATTACTGATTTCGTATTAAGTCCTGGATCTCGTAACGCTCCTTTATCAATCGCACTTTACGAAGCCGAACAACGCGGTTTGATTGATTTACATATTCGAATCGACGAACGTACCGCTGCCTTCTTTGCGCTAGGCATTACCAAAGCTACAGGCCATCCAGCTGTCGTGGTCTGTACAAGCGGAACTGCAGTTGCAAATTACTACCCAGCATTTTTAGAAGCATTTCATTCTGATCTACCGTTAATAGTTCTAAGCGCTGATCGTCCAGCAAGGCTACGACAGACGGGTGCAAATCAAACAACTAATCAAGTTAATTTATTTAACTGCGGTCGATTCTTTAATGGTGAGAGCTACGAACTTCATGTTGATGGTCCAACGCATATCAACGTTGAATTTGATGAACCTCTACTTTCATCAGAGAAGAACGAATGGTTAAGTGGATTCACCGAGAAAGAGTTAATCGAATCTGACTTAACTACCGAACTCTTTGAAGTTCCAAGCGGACGCGGCATTGTGATTGTTGGACATGACGGGGTAGATGTCGCGGAATTTGCAGACACTCTTGGCGTTCCAGTTATTGCAGAGAATCCACTTAGCTATCCAGATGCAGTTGCACACGCATCGCTCTTCTCTGGAAATCTAGAGATTGATTGGGCAGTAGTAGTTGGCAGAACTACTCTTTCGAGAAGTACTAATGCATTGATTGCAAAAGCAAAGGAAGTTTTTGTAATTGATCCTCGCGCCGCAAAAGTTGACCCAAAACGTACTGCAACAAAGATTTTTTCAGATATTCCAACGATTGTGGGCAACGCTGAAAGTTGGCAGATTGATAGTGATTTATTAAGTATTGATGGGTGGAATGAGCCAGCGGTTGCTCAATGCATTGCAGAGAACCTGCCACTTGGCGCTTCTTTATATGTATCTTCATCAAGGCCGATTAGAGATTTTGAAGCGTTTGCCCATCCACGTGATGGGGTAGAGGTCTTTGCTAACCGTGGTTTAGCAGGAATTGATGGCAATTTATCTACTGCGCTTGGCATTGCATCTAAACGCGAATGTACCTACGCAGTTGTCGGAGATTTATCATTTCTTCATGATTTAACAGCTTTAGTAAATCAAGAGAATGTAAAGTTAAAACTTATTGTTATTAATAATGATGGCGGGGGAATCTTCTCAACTTTGCCACAAGCTGGGGTAAATGGTTTTGAAA
The DNA here is from genome assembly GCA_964565165.1 of uncultured Actinomycetes bacterium. Lineage (GTDB taxonomy): Bacteria > Actinomycetota > Actinomycetes > Nanopelagicales > Nanopelagicaceae > ZLKRG08. Next base: position 3,059 of record CAZMDJ010000070.1, read on the forward strand.
AGATCTTCGGCACTCCTCATGGACGTGATCTCTTTGAAATCGCTAATGCATTTAAAATTCCAGTAACCGAAATTGATGATCTGAAATCGCTTAAGCAATTTATGAGCCCGCCAAGTAAGTTTGAAATCGCAATCTTGCAGATGCCAGATCGCGAAAGTAACGCTGCGCTAATTAAGGATTTAGCTAAGCGCGTTAATTATCGGTAAGAACTTCGCCTGACTTTCGGCAACTTCACGAGCCGCATCAGAACCAGCCACAATTCCACAACCTGCAAAGGCATGAACTTCTTTACCGTTTATATATCCGCAACGTAAGGCGATACCTTGTTCGCCATCGCCCTTAGCATCGATCCAACCAATTGGACCTGCATAACGTCGACGATTGATTCCTTCTAACTTTTTAATCAATTCCGCCGCAAGCGCAGTCGGCGTTCCGCAAACAGCTGCAGATGGATGCAACTTAGAAAGAATTGAGAAGATATCTACAACTTTATGGCTCTCTTTAATTGCACCGGTTACATCGGTCGCTAAATGCATCACGTTAGATAGGTGAAGCACGAAAGGAGAGTCCGGCACATTTGTTGATGAACAGAATGGCGAAAGCGCATCCGCAACAGAACGAACTGCATATTCGTGCTCTTCCAGATCCTTTGAAGAACGAGCCAATGACGCTGCTAATGCAAGGTCTTTATCGTCATCGCCAGTCTTGCTAATTGTTCCGGCTAAAACGCGAGAAACAACCATCGAGTTATTTAAACGAATCAAAAGTTCAGGAGTCGCACCAACCAAACCATTGTTCGCATAAACCCAAGTACCTGGATACTCCTTAGCTAAATTGCGGAGTACCGAACGTGGATCAATTTCAGAATCGGCATCCGCGATAATTTCGCGAGCCAAAACAACTTTATCTAAAGAATCTTCTTGGATCTCACTTACGGCAGTGCGAACTTTCTCTTTCCAAGATTCAGCATCGCTTTCGCGCCAAGTAATTTTCGGAATTGGATTTGCCACTGCGCGCTCAATTAACTTTGGTTGCGCTTCATTACCAATCCAGGTAATCCAAGTATTTTGATTGCGCGAACCAACTACAACTTTCGGAATAACAAGTTCGCTCTCTTCATCTTGATCAAAAGAGAAAGAGGTAAATAAGACGGGACCAGTACCTGGACCATGTACCTCATTATTAATTTCAAAGGTATCTAATTGTTCGTGCCACCATTTACGTGCATCTTCAAAACGGTTTGCACCTTTGACTTTTGTAGATGCGTGAATTCCCCAACCAACTAAACCTTCACCATTACGAACCCAAGTAAATGGATTTTGATCAGGCAAGAGCTCTAATAGAGGTAGGTGGGCGCCAAGGCGCGCGGTGTTAACGTGAACTAACAAAAAAGCTCCAATTAGAAGACATTTAGAAAGTGTATAGCGATGCTGTGATTACTAATAAAATAGGGCAGAATACGGAGCATGTCACGCGCAAATATGGATAAGAATCCAGATGAAGTTGCTGCAATGTTCGATGGCGTTGCAAAAC
>CAZMDJ010000071.1:0-2834 GCA_964565165.1 uncultured Actinomycetes bacterium
TAAGGCAAACCCACCTGAGCTAGCCAAGCTTGAGCCTTACAAGACTCACCTTGCATACGTTAAGGAACGTCGCACTCCAGCGGAAGCGACAAAGATCCTTGAAGATGCTTTGAAGAAATTACGCGGAGATGACGAATAAAGCTTAAAGAGCTTTAGCAGCCGCAAGAATCTCAGAGATTCCAGATGCCCGGTTCTGTAGATGCAATCTACTAACCGGGTATTTTCTTGCTCCAAGTGCGCGGTATTCACCTAACGCTTGCGCCATCACCAATGTTTGGAAGGTAAATTCTTTTCCAGCGATTGCGAAATCTTCATTTGAATCTGCGGTGATAATTAAGAACGAACCATTTGGCTGACCTGCTTTATGGAATTGGCCAGTTGAATGCTGGAAACGTGGACCCCAACCAAAGGTAATTGGCTTGCCAGTTTTCTCTGCAAGAATCTTTCGAAGCTCCACCAAAGCAACATCTTCCTTGCGGTCTAGATAAGCAAGGATTGCGATGTAGCCATCTACGTTTGCAATTAGATTCTTTAGAACCTCTGCCGCACTATCAGTTGCTGGCAATTCTGGAAGTTTGTTATTCCACTCTGCCAATAGTTCAGAAGTTGCATTCTTCGCTTCAGTTACATTTGGTTGATTAAATGGATCAACTTCTAACGCAACACCAAGTAGGGCAGTGGTCCATTCCCAAGTGATGAAGTGTTCGCCGAGATCACCAGATACAACTAAATCTCCACCATCTTCGAAGGTAATGCGCATCTGGTTAGAACCAATCGCTTCATTTGCACTTCCCAGCACAACCGGAACACGACCCTTTTGATCTTTTCCAGTTGATTCAGCAACCAGTTGTTCGATCCAATCAGATAAACCAGGGATCGCTTTTGAATCCGCGAAAGCGACATATTGCTCTGATTGGGTAACCATTAAATAAGCCAAATCGATCGCTACGTTCTCAGGCTTGATTAGCTCGCTCTTTTGCGCAGAAGCGCTATCTAAAAGAATCGATGGATCAACGCCAATTAAGGCAGATGGCACTAAGCCGAAAGCACTTAAAGCAGAGAAGCGTCCGCCAACATTTGGATCTGCATTGATGACTGTGTATCCGCCTGCACGAACCTCTTTATCAAGAGGTGAACCTGGATCAGTAACGAATACTAAATGCGCTTTTGGATCTAAACCTTGTGCAGCTAGCGCAGCTTCAGTTGCCGCGCGTTGCGATGCCGTTTCAATTGTTGAACCAGATTTAGAGCTGACAACGACTACAGCATTTGATAAATCGCTCTTCAAAACATGCGCTGCATAATTTGGATCAGTTAGATCAAAGATAAATGCATCTTTCTTATAGGTTCCGGCGATAACTTCTGGAGCAAGAGATGATCCACCCATGCCACATAGAACCACGCGCTTACCTTTAAATTTTGCAGCTAACGCATCTAACGCAGGTAATAGTTCGCGTGAAGATTCAGGTAGATCAACCCAATTAAGGCGGATTGATGCTTCAGCCTCTGCAGCTGGACCCCATAGCGTTGAATCCTTCTTCGCTAGACGCTCATTGGCAACGCTTAGTTTTTTATAAAGATCGCTATCGCGGTCAATCTTTGATGTTAGCGGTCCAGATAATTTGATCATTTCTTAGCTTTCTCTACCTCGTCAAGTAAGACATCCCAGGATGTCATGAACTTGTCGACGCCATCGGCTTCAAGTTCGTCAGTTATCTTTACTAAATCAATTCCAGCTGCGGCCAGGGCAAGCAACTCATCCTTTGCGCTTACGATATTTGGAGTAATTGTGTCTTCGGCTTCAATCACCGCATTAATGACTGCATCCAAAGTCGTTGGTGGCATGGTGTTTACAGTATTAGGTGCGATTAACGAATCTACATACATAGTTGATCGATATGAAGGATCCTTAACACCAGTTGATGCCCATAGTGGGCGCTGATGATTATGTGGGTAATTCTTAAACTTCTCTAGATAGAGCTCATATGCCATGCGCGCATTTGCTACTGCCGCTTTGCCCTTAAGAGCATCATCATGAAGCAACTTATCTACCGCTGAATCGACGCGGCTAACAAAGAATGAAGCAACAGAATGGACTTTGCTTGGGTCGGCACATTTTTCGATACCTGCTTGATATGCATCGATAACTTCAGCATAGCGAGTTAGCGAGAAGATCAAAGTTACGTTAACGCTGATACCTGCAGCGATTACTTCAGTAATTGCAGGTAGCCCTGCACGAGTCGCCGGAATCTTAATCATTAGATTTGGTTGATCAATGATCTGCCAAAGTCGCTTAGCTTGTTCGATTGTTCCTTGGGTGTCATGTGCAAGTCGAGGATCAACCTCAATGCTTACGCGACCATCAACGCCATTTGTGGAATCGAAAATCGGACGAAAGAGTTTGCAGGCATCACGCACATCTTCAGTGGTTAACTTTTCGACTATCTCTTCAGCGCTTAAATCTTTGTTTGCCTCAATTGCGCTCTTATAACTTGGATCTTTAGTGATTGCCGCTTGAAAGATAGCTGGGTTGGTAGTTACACCAAATACCTCTTTACGTGCGATTCGCTCAGGCAGGGTAGTAGTTAGCGCAGCTCGTGATAAATCATCAAGCCAGGCGCTAGTTCCTGCTGCATAAAGATCGGTTAGCTTCATAGCGCCGCCTTAATCTTTGTTGCGACCTTCTCTCCGGTAAATCCGAACTCTTCAAATAGTTTGCCCGCTGATGCAGAAGCGCCGAAGTGATCTAGCGAGATGATCACGCCATTATCGCCAACATATTCACGCCAACCTTGAGCGATACCTGCTTCGATACTTACCTTTAGTGCGCTCTT
>CAZMDJ010000071.1:2934-4333 GCA_964565165.1 uncultured Actinomycetes bacterium
GCACTTGTAGCTGGCAAGAATGATCCGCCATTTTCGATAGTGGTGTTATTGGATTCTGCTAAATCTGATGAACCACCCCAAAGTTCTGGCAACTGCTCTGCAAGTGCGTTAATTACTTTTCCGCTTGCTGCACGAGTTGCAAGTTCTTTATCTAATGGAAACTCCGGCACAGAAAGAGCTGGCAATTTTCCAGAAAGTAGGCGATCTAGAAGCGCACCCTTCTCTGCATTTGCAGCTTTCCACTTAGCAAGTTCTGCGTTCCAATCTGCATGCGCCTTCGCGCCACGTTCTGCAACTTTACGTGCATGAGCTAATAACTCTGCAGGCATTGCAAATTTCTCTTCTGGGTTTAGCCCAAGCTCAACTTTGGTTGCTGCAATCTCATCATCGCCAAGTGCTGAACCGTGTGACTTCGCAGTGCCACGGGCCTTTGGCGCCGGCCATGCGATAACAGTATGTAAGCGAATAAGTGAAGGCTTGGTAGTTTCTTTCTTTGCACGTTCGATAGCTGCATCAAGTGCTTGAATATCAGCAGAGCCATCTTTAGCAGCTGCTACCTCTTCAACATGCCAGCCATAAGCGGCATATCTAGCCGAGACGTTCTCGGTGAATGCAACGTGGGTATCGCCTTCGATTGAAATTCGATTGTCATCATAAATAACCACCAAGTTGCCAAGCTCTTGTGTGCCAGCAAGTGAAGATGCTTCAGCAGAAACACCTTCTTGCAGATCACCATCAGAGCAGATGACAAAAACATTGTGATCAAAGAGCGATGAGTTCGGGTCCAATAAACCCTTTTCATAGCGTGCGGCCATCGCCATACCAACTGCAGTTGAGATACCTGCGCCAAGTGGACCAGTTGTCATTTCGACCCCTGCAGTATGGCCAAATTCAGGATGCCCTGGTGTTAATGAATTCCAAGTGCGGAAAGTTTCGAGATCTTTCATCTCAAGCCCATAACCACTTAAAAATAATTGTATGTAAAGAGTTAGCGATGAGTGGCCACATGAAAGTACGAAACGATCGCGACCGATCCACTTTGGATCCTTAGGATCGTGAACCATATGCTTTTGAAAGAGTAGATATGCAACAGGTGCAAGAGACATCGCTGTACCTGGATGGCCATTGCCAACTTTCTGAACCGCGTCTGCTGCGAGCGCTCTCGAGTATTTAACAACCTGATCGTCTTCGGCACTCCAAGTAAACGACATCTCTAACCTTTCAATTGTTTATATTTGAAACTTAAACGTGTTCGCCACGTTGCAAACCAGAAGAGCGATGCTCCTAATAAATGAAGACCGACTAGAGCTTGGGGAAGGCCCTGCCACCATTGAATTAAGCCTATTAACCCTTGGCCCGCGATTGCTGCAAGCAACCAGTTGGCTGCACCACGCGGATA
>CAZMDJ010000072.1:0-3999 GCA_964565165.1 uncultured Actinomycetes bacterium
GCCAACCAAGTCCAGGAGCTTCTGATGCTTTTGCAAGTGGAGAACCCATCATTACTGCATCTGCACCGCAAGCGATCGCCTTTGCAATATCGCCAGAGCGACCAACAGAACCATCAGCAATCACATGAACGTAACGTCCACCTGATTCATCAAGATATTCACGACGCGCTGCCGCAACTTCAGAAACTGCAGATGCCATTGGAACTTGTACGCCAAGTACCTGACGAGTGGTGTGCGATGCGCCGCCACCGAAACCAACTAATACGCCAGCTGCACCTGCGCGCATTAAGTGAAGCGCTGCAGTTCCGTTGGCGACTCCACCAACGATTACTGGAATATCTAATTCGTAAATAAATTTCTTTAAGTTAAGCGCTTCGCCAGAGCCAACATGTTCTGCAGAAACTGTTGTACCGCGAATTACGAAGATATCGATACCGGCATCGATAACCGCTTTATGAAGTTCTGCAGTGCGCTGTGGAGATAACGATGCCGCAACGGTAATTCCAGCATCGCGAATCTGCTTGATGCGCTCTTTGATTAGCTCAGGTCGAATAGGCGCTGAGTAAATTTCCTGCATACGACGAGTTGCATGCTTCTCAGGCATCGATGCAATTTCGCCAAGTGGAATACGTGGATCTTCGTAACGAGTCCAAAGTCCTTCAAGGTTAAGTACACCAAGTCCGCCTAAGCGACCAATTTCAATTGCAGTCTCAGGAGACATAACTGAATCCATTGGCGCTGCCATCATTGGAATATCAAACTTATAAGCGTCAATCTGCCATTCTGTTGATACATCTTTTGGATCGCGAGTACGACGACTTGGAACTACTGCGATGTCATCAAATGAATAAGCAACTCGAGCGCGCTTACCTGGTGCGATTTCAATACTATTTTGCATAGTTCGGTGCATCCTTTATTTCAGCAACATCGTGTGGATGGCTTTCCTTAAGTCCAGCTGCAGTAATACGAATTAATTGACCTTCGCGACGAAGTGTTTCGATATCTGGCGCACCTGCATAACCCATACCGCTACGAAGTCCGCCAACTAATTGGTGAATAACGCTGGTAACTGGGCCGCGGTAGCGAATCTTGCCTTCAATACCTTCTGGAACAAGTTTGTCTTCAGAGAGAACATCGTCTTGCATGTAACGATCTTTTGAATACGACTTCTGTTCGCCGCGTGATTGCATCGCACCTAGTGAACCCATGCCGCGATAAATCTTAAATTTCACGCCATCGATTTCAACTAACTCTGATGGAGATTCGTCGCAACCAGCAAAGAGCGAACCAAGCATTACGGTATTTGCGCCAGCGACAATCGCTTTAACGATATCGCCAGAATATTGAAGACCGCCATCAGCAATAAGCGGAACGCCGGCTTTGCTACATGCCTTATTCGCTTCCATGATTGCGGTAATTTGCGGAACGCCAACACCTGCGACGACGCGTGTTGTGCAGATTGATCCTGGACCAACGCCAACCTTTACGCCATCAGCGCCAGCATTAATTAGCGCTTGTGCGCCAGAACGTGTTGCGATGTTTCCGCCGATAACTTGAATATCAGATGAGAACTTCTTAACTCGTTCGATTGAATCTAGAACTGCGCGGTGATGACCATGCGCGGTGTCGACAACGACAACATCTACGCCAGCTTCGATAACTGCTTGTGCGCGCTTAAAACCATCTTCGCCAACGCCAACTGCAGCGCCTGCAAGTCCAACATTCTTAGCAAGCTTTACATGTGTTACTTGATCTTCAATTGAAAGGTTGCGGTGAATGATTCCAATTCCGCCCGCTTTAGCTAGCGTGATCGCCATCTTTGATTCAGTAACGGTATCCATCGCCGATGAAATCAAAGGGATATCTAATTTAATTTTGCGGGTTAGCCAGGTGCCGGTTTCAACCTCAGAAGGGACTACATCTGATGGGCCAGGCAGCAGCAGGACGTCGTCATAAGTCAGTCCGAGCATCGCTACTTTTTCGAACTCGCTCACCTATGGCCTCCTTCGCTAAGCGGCAATCTTATCTGCCGCTTATATATAGAAAAAATCCGCCCCAATTTGAGGCGGATTTTCGCTAATTAATGTGAATGTCCTCCCGGACCGTGCTTATGGCCGTGGCCATGTCCTGCATCAACTTCTTCATCATCTTTCTTTTCGTAGACGACAGCTTCAGTTGTAATAAACATTGCTGCAATTGATGCCGCGTTAGCAAGTGCTGAACGTGTCACCTTAACTGGATCGATAACGCCATCTGCAGTTAAGTCGCCGTACTTATCAGTCGCTGCGTTATAGCCTTCATTTGGCTTCATTGCGCGAACCTTAGATACAACTACATAACCTTCAAGACCTGCATTCTCTGCAATCCAACGAAGTGGTTCATCAGCTGCTTTGCGAACTAAGCGAACGCCAACAGCCTTATCGCCAGTGAAACCAAGATCGCCTTCTAGTGAATCAACTGCATGCACAAGTGCTGCACCGCCACCAACAACGATTCCCTCTTCAACTGCTGCACGAGTTGCAGAGATCGCATCTTCAAGACGGTGCTTCTTCTCTTTCAACTCAACTTCAGTGTGTGCGCCAACCTTGATTACGCAAACGCCGCCAGCAAGTTTTGCTAAGCGCTCTTGTAGCTTGGTGCGATCCCAATCAGAATCTGTAACTTCAATTTCCTTACGAAGTTCAGCGATACGATCTTGAACGCGCTGCTTCTCGCCTGCGCCATCAACGATGGTGGTGTTGTCCTTATCTAGAACTACGCGACGTGCGCGACCTAGAACTTCAATACCAACTTGATCAAGCTTCATTCCGATATCAGTTGTTACAACTGTTGCACCGGTAAGGATTGCCATATCTTCAAGCATCGCCTTACGACGATCTCCGAAACCTGGCGCCTTAACTGCAGCAGAGGTAAATACGCCGCGCATCTTGTTAACAACAAGGGTAGATAGCGCTTCGCCTTCAACATCTTCAGCGATAATCATTAGCGGCTTTGATGCCTGTGCCACCTTCTCAAGGATTGGCAGAAGCTCAGCTAAAGCAGAGATTTTGCCTGCAGTAATCAAGATATATGGATCATCTAGAACTGCTTCCATGCGATCGGTATCTGTTACGAAATATGGCGAGATAAAGCCCTTATCGAACTGCATACCTTCGGTGAAATCTAATTCAAGCGCTGTAGTTGAAGATTCTTCAACTGTAATAACGCCATCTTTGCCAACCTTCTCCATCGCTTCAGCGATTAGTTCGCCGATTGCGCGATCTTGAGCAGAGATAGTTGCAACGTTTGCAATCTGTTCCTTGCTGCTGATTGGTGTTGCATGCGAGCGCAGAGTTTCAGAAACCTTTGCAACTGCAGCTTCAATTCCCTGCTTGAGATCCATTGGCTGTGCGCCGGCAGCAAGGTTACGAAGACCTTCCTTAACCATTGCCTGTGCAAGAACTGTTGCGGTAGTTGTTCCGTCACCTGCTACATCGTTGGTCTTTGTAGCAACTTCCTTAACAAGTTGTGCGCCCATGTTCTCAGCTGGATCTGAAAGTTCGATCTCTTTAGCGATTGTTACACCGTCATTTGTAATTAGCGGTGCACCGAAAGATTTAGCGATAACTACGTTACGACCCTTAGGTCCAAGAGTTACCTTTACGGTGTCAGCAAGAATGTTGACGCCGCGTTCCATCGAACGACGAGCGGTCTCGTCGAACTGTAATTGTTTGCCAGCCATCGATTACTTCTCGATTACTGCGAGGATGTCGCGAGCTGAAAGCACTAAGTACTCTTCATTGTTGTACTTAACTTCAGTTCCGCCGTACTTGCTGTAAAGAACAACATCGCCGACCTTTACATCCATTGGTACGCGAGCGCCATCGTCGAAACGACCAGGACCTACAGCAACAACTGTGCCTTCCTGTGGCTTCTCTTTTGCAGTATCTGGAATTACAAGGCCAGATGCAGTTGTCTGCTCTGCGCTTCCCTGCTTAATGACAATACGGTCTTCTAGTG
>CAZMDJ010000073.1:0-3392 GCA_964565165.1 uncultured Actinomycetes bacterium
TTTCAAATGAGTAGTTAGACATGTGGCTCCTCGTTTCTTCTGTCTAAATGGAAGCTAGAAGGTAACAAGTACTAGAGAGAAGTTCTCAAGATGAATTCGTATTTGCGAAATACTTGCACTTGGCATGCAGCTGGTCTAGCCTGCAGGAATAACAAAGGGGTTATCAATGTCTGAAGAATGGTCATTTAATACGCAACAGATCCATGCTGGTCAAGAACCAGATGGAAGTTATGGATCTATAAATTTACCAATTCATCAAACTACAGCTTATCAATTTAAGAGCACCGAACAAGCAGCAAATATGTTTGCGCTTAAAGAGTTTGGAAATTCATATACTCGAATGACCAACCCAACCCAAGATATCGTCGAACAACGCTTAGCAAAACTAGAAGGTGGAATTGGTTCGCTTTTAGTTTCGTCAGGAATGGCTGCGACAGCTATGGCTCTTATGAATTTGGCTGAATCTGGTGACCACATTGTTTCAAGTCGCAATGTTTATGGTGGAATTTATAACTTACTTCATTACACGTTGCCTAAGTGGGGCGTTGAAACAACTTTCGTAGATGATGCCAACAATTTAGATGCTTGGAAACGTGCAGTAAAGCCAAACACCAAGGCGTTCTTTGGCGAAGGAATTTCAAATCCAATTGCAGCTGCGCTAGATATTGAAGGTATCGCACATATTGCTCACGATGCAGGAGTTCCATGGGTAGTCGATAACACCATTGCGACGCCATATGTAACAAAGCCGTTTGATTACGGTGCCGATGTGATCACACATTCTGCAACTAAATTCCTATCAGGACACGGTAGTGCGATTATTGGTGCAATAGTTGATTCAGGTAACTTTGACTACAGCAAAAATCCAGAGAAATTTCCGGGCTTTAATAAACCTGATGCTAGTTACAATAATTTAATTTATGCAAAAGATTTTGGAACCAATTCTCCTGTAGGAAACATGGCTTTCATTATCAAAGCACGCGTGCAATTGCTCCGTGATTTTGGCTCTGCGGTATCGCCATTTAATGCTTGGTTACTTTCTCAAGGTATGGAAACTTTGAGCATGCGCATGCGTGAGCACCTTGCAAATGCTCAGAAAATTGCCGAGTGGCTGTCTACTCATCCACAAGTTGCACAAGTTATGTATAACGGTCTACCCAATTCGGAATGGCATAAGAATCAACAGAAATATGCACCTAAAGGTGGTGGCGCTGTGATGTCATTCGAAATTAAGGGCGGCAAAGAAGCCGGTATGAAATTTGTTGAAGGCTTAAAGATGTTCCGCCATGTTGCCAATATCGGGGATGTGCGCTCATTGGTAATTCATCCGGCATCAACGACCCATTCTCAACTGGGAGAAGAAGGTATGCGAGATGCAGGGATAAATCCTGGAATGATCCGTTTGAGTATTGGTATCGAAGATTTCGAAGATATAAAAGCGGATATGGAACTCGGGTTTAAAGCAGCTTCTGCATAAATACCAGCGTAAGCCATTGATCATTTTTCAACGCTACTTCCGGCATGCGTGCGACTTCAATAAACCCAAAACGTTTGTGGAATTCGATTGATTGCTGATTTGCGGCATCTATAGCGCCAATCATGACGTGATATCCATCAACTTTGGCATGTTCAATTATGGTCTGCATTAGTTTCGAGCCAATTCCTTTGCCGCGGCGCTTTTGATCGACATAGATAGTGAGTTCGACGCTCTTTCGATATCCCTGTGCTGCACGCCAGGTTCCGTAACCGGCATATCCAATTAAATGGTCGCCTTCATATGCGCCAAAGATTGGAAAGCCGTGATCAATCTTTTCATCGAACCACGCATAACGCTCTTCTAGCGTTACTTCTTCTTCTCTATATATTGAGTTGGTATTACGAAGAACTTCATTAAAAATTTCTCGCATCGCTGGAACGTCAGAGCGTTCGGCTTTACGAATTATCACGCTTTAACTCTAAGCCAGATGTAGCCCAAAATTCCAGAGATAAGTGAAGCTAAGTAAATTCCGGAGTGGATGCTTTCAAGTTCGCTTCCCGATGCTGATATTTCAGCAATCACTATCGAAACGGTCATTCCCATTCCGCAGAGCAAGCCAACGCCAATCATCTCTCGCTTCGTAACAATCCAAGCAACAAACGCAATACCAATTGCTTTACCTGCGATTCGCGCAATTAGATACGAACTAACCGTTCCGTTAAATTCAAAATGAGTAGGGAAGTGGGTAATTATTACAACAGGAGTTACGACAAAGAACGACCACGGGGTTAAGTACTTAATTACTAAGTCTTTCTTTGGCAGTAGCGCACCAATACCTGCTGCAATAATTGTTGAAGCAGAGGTAGCCAAATTCAGTTTCCCACTATAGAAAATCCCGATTGCGATTAGAGATAAGAAATCATCTGCAACTGCAAGAGCCAGTACAAAAAGGCGCAGCTTTGGATCGATTCGCTTACCCAGTAGCGCAATAACAGCAAGAGCCAACGTAATATCAGTTGGCATCACTGCGCCCCATGCAGCAGATTCTGGTTGGAAAATTTTAAAAATTACTGCTGGAAGAACCATGCCACCAAGGGCGGCTAGCAACGGAGCAATTAACTCTTTTTTATGCTCGAGTTCATTACGAATCTCAGCGCCTACAAGGAGAAAGAAAGAAGCGATGAGTAAATGAAGAATCACTTCTTAAGTATGCCCAATGACCGCATTAATTCGTTGCCTTTAACAGTTAACGAGAAATATGCCCACTTGCCGCGTTGTTCGCGATCTAACAAGCCCGCTTCTTGTAGCAAACGTAGATGATGGCTAACCGTTCCTTGTGAGAGGCCAGTGCTTGGTGTTAATTCGCAGACGCAGAGTTCTTGGTTTTCGGAAGCGGCCACCAGCATCACAATCTCTAGACGAGTCTGATCACCGAGAGCTTTTAACTGCTCGGCCATGGCTTCGATGCTTTTAGGAGATTTGGTAATTGTGAGGGTAGCCATGCCGAAATTATACATTGACATTCATCAATATGAGCGTATAGTCATCCATTGAAATACTTCAATGGGAGGAAATAATGCTAGAAGATTGCTCAAAGTGCGGTTGCAGCCCTTGCTGCTGCGACACTAAATGCTGCTAGTAAAAGAGAGCGCAGTTAAGAGTGTTGCAATAATTGCACTATTTATTACAACATTCTTAATTGCCGACTATTTAATACCTTCGATACTTGAAGGCAAAGTAAACGACGCACTTCTATTCTTTGCCACACATTCATTGGGGCTACTCGCCTTATTAGGTGCAATAACGTCGCTTGCAGTCTTTGCGCGTTCTTTTATTGATGCAGACAAAGTCCGTGATCACATGAGCAAGATCAATACCTTCAAAGGACACGGAATCGCAGCTGGCATCGGTGTTG
>CAZMDJ010000074.1:0-3268 GCA_964565165.1 uncultured Actinomycetes bacterium
CTGCATCGCGGAACTTACGGATTGCGCTCTTAAGACCTGATGAAACCGCCTTGTTACGCTGACGAGCCTTCTCGTTGGTCTTGATTCGCTTAACCTGCGACTTGATGTTTGCAACTTATGTAACACCTTAAAGCTTTTCCTTTGATGCCGCCCGAAAGCGGACAGGTCGCAAAGGTTACCAGCGCAGGTTTAGAGGCTCAAATCCGGTTAAATCGCCCCAGATTTTGCGGCACAGATCTTGGATAACGCCTGTTCTAACGCGTAAATCGGGTCGCTCGCCCCACCTTTTACCTGGGCATCGCATTTCGCAATTGCCTCAACGGCAGTGGTCAAAGTGTTGGCGTTCCATCCATTTAATTGGCGACGAGCTTTATCAATCTGCCAAGGAGCCATTCCAAGTTCTCCAGCTAATTCAAATGAACGTTGTCCGCGATTAGTTCCGGAAACTTTTGCAATGCCGCGCAAACTAGATGCGATTGCGCTGGTAATCATTACCGGATCTGTGCCAGTTGTAATTGCATGTCGCAGGGTAATTAGCGATTCTGCGAAGTTTCCTTCCATTACTTTATCGGCAACATCAAAACCTGTCGTTTCAATCTTTCCTTGATGATATTTATTTACATGGGCTTCTTCAATAACTCCGGCAGGAGTATCAGATGCAAGTTGAGAAACAGTTGCACTTAATTCGCGTAGATCGGTGCCGGTTGCATTTACAAGTGCGTTGATTGCAGCAGGTGATGCTTTGCGACCTAAATCAATAAATAAATTCTTAACAAACTCTTCTTTTTCAGATTCCTTCTTAAGCGGATCACAGGCAATTAGCTCTGGCTTAACTTTCTTGATTGCATCAAGTAGCGCCTTACCTTTTACGCCGCCTTTATGAACCAAAACTAGAGTAAGCGTTGGATCTGGTGACTCGATGTAACGAGTTATTTCTACCTTTGAATCTTCTTCTAAATCCTGTAAATCTCGAATAATTAGCGCACGACGTTCAGAAAATAAAGATGGCGAGAGCGCATCTGAAATCTCTCCGGATGAAATATCTCCGGCAAATAAAGTCGTGATTTCTGCTTGCTCTTCCTTTAATTGCGCATTGATCTTGGTAAGTGCGCGATCTGCAAGTGCGGCTTCGGAGCCGAGCAAGAGATAGATATCTTTCACGCCACCCTCCAAAGAACCGGAAATCCGAATGCGCCGACCTTACTAGATGAAACGCTCCCCGTAATCGGGTCAATCGCGATGGCGCCTGATTTATCGGTACGAAGTACACGTTTAAATAACTTAACGGTGCCATCTGCGGGATGTCCATACTTGTTCCCCGCGCCAACGCTGATAATCGCAATATCCGGATTAGCAAGTGCGTTAAAAGTTAAATCTTGATATTTAGAGCCATGGTGTGCCACTTTTAAGTAATTAACTTTTGGCGGTCTAAGCAGACTCTGTACATCTGGTTCGATATCACCGGTAGTCATAAGCGAATAATCAGGCGTTCTAATAAGCGCGACGATACTTTCATTATTTAACGCACTTCCTTCACCGCCATTATCTTCAAAGTTATGTGAACCACTATCTGGCCATAGAAATTCAATATTTAATTTTCCTACCTCCATTACCTCGCCACGAGTTGCGCTCTGTTTTAGAAGTCCTACTTTTCTACTCTGCATTGCTCCGATTAAACCTCCTGCATGATCAGCATGAGAATGGGTAATAAGTAGAAGCGGAATTTCAGTTATCGATAACGCCTTTAAACATTGATTAATCAACTTCGGATCAGGTCCAACATCTATTACCACCGCGCTATGCGGTGCAACCTTTAAAACCATGGCATCACCTTGGCCGACATCACAATTAGCTATCTGCCAATCATTATTTGGCCACCTTTGTAAGAAGGTAATCAGTAATATCAGCGGCACTATGAAAATTAAATACTTTCGCGCAAAATAAATGAGCGCCGCAATTACAATAATGATCAGAGCGCTCTTCATTTGAATCACTGGAAAAGCTGCGGCTTTATAAGCAATTGCGGTAATTAAATTGGCAGGAATACCTGCTAAGCCAATCAACCATGGCGCAATTGGTGGAATTAGCGCCGCAATAAATCCAAGAATTGTTACAGGAGCAACCAGTGGAGCTGCCAATACATTAGCCAAGATGGAAGTTATAGATAGATATCCACTCAGCGCCACAATAATCGGCGCACATAAGATCGATGCTGCAATTGGTTCGGCAACTACCTTTGGCATTTTTAATTTTGGCGCAATTAATAACAATCCGGCGGTAGCTAATACTGATAACGCGAATCCAGGATCTCTTGATTGCCAAGGGTCAGCTAAAACCACAATTGCAATGGCAAAGCCCAGCGAAGGAATCGAATCACTTCGTTCGCGGTGCGATTTGGCAAAGATAACCACGGCTGCCATAGCCGCCGCACGTAATACTGATGGCGAAGGTCGCACCAATCCGATAAATGCAATCAAGGCGATTGATGTTGCAAATAACCGCACTCGCACCCGTTTAATTGGAAATTGCATCAACCAAAGTAGAAAAGAACTGACAATGGCAAAGTTGGCGCCGCTTACTGCAGTTAAATGAGTAAGACCCGCACGTCGCATCGCATCGCTAAATTCTGCACTCTGTAATGAGGTGTCCCCCAAAACCATTCCTGGAATTAACGGATAGCTCTTTGAAACATCTCTTAAACCTCTTCTTATATCTCCCAATTTTCTCTGCCAGATATTGGCAGGTTTAATTGGGCGAAACTTCTCCCAAGTTAGAAAAAGCGCGGCAACTCTTGGTTCATTGCTAGCTAAAACTCGGCCGCTTGCTTTGAATTTAGTTGAAGGCAGAAATTCATCACCATAACCAATAACTCTAAGCGGAGAACCTTTTGCTTTCGCAATCAGACTGATCTTGCCGTTTTTAATCGCCTTAGGATCGGTAGTTGCTGTGAATTCTAAAGTTACGTTCTTGCCAATTAACTTATGGATTTGGCTACTCTCTAATGAGACTTGTCGAAAACTCATCACACTTGCGCCAACCAAAATGGCGAGCAGCACCACAGCGCTTTTCTTTCGCGTAAAAAGCGTAAGCGCGCCTGCGATTAAGCAGATGCGCCACGGCGGTATCCAACTCTGAAAAAGCGCACCAAGCCAGATAGATACGCCGACAAGAGCTAGACGCGAATCTTGGACTTGAACTTCTCTAATGTTGAAGCGCCTATTCCTTGTACCTTCTTTAAATCATCGATAGTTGCAAAGAAGCCATTTAC
>CAZMDJ010000075.1:0-3213 GCA_964565165.1 uncultured Actinomycetes bacterium
CGCGAGAGTTGATAGGGTCTGACCCGTTCAGTCTTTGGGTTGTTAGCTCAGTTGGTAGAGCAAGTGACTCTTAATCACTGGGTCGTAGGTTCGAGTCCTACACAACCCACCAAAGCGGCCTCGCATTAGCGGGGTCGTTTGCTTTTTAAGGGGGTGTTCCGTGGCGCTGTATTTCTCTGGTGGCACGATCTGGCGCCAATCTGGTTCTTATGCAAAATCAATTCGCGTTGATGATGGCGTAATTGTAGAAATCGATGGTCCATCACAATCTGGTGATCAATTAATAGATTTAAACGGTGCATTTCTCTCCCCTGCATTTATGGATGGCCATGCACACCCTTTATTTGCAGGTCGCGAATCTCAAGGTCCCTCAGTGAATGGTTTGCAGAGCGTTGCAGAAATTTTGGCTGAGGTGAAACGTTTTGCTGATTCCAATCCAAAAGTTTCTTGGATCATAGGCGGAGCTTATGAAGCGGCAATCATCGACCGCGGAGACTTTCTTGCTAAATGGTTAGATGAAGTTGTAAGTGATCGTCCAGTAATTCTGCACGCTGCAGATCACCACACTATTTGGGTAAATAACAAAGCACTTGAAATTGCGGGAATTACCAGTGCAACTTCAGATCCTGACGGTGGAACAATTGCACGAAACGATGATGGAACTCCACGCGGAACTCTGCGTGAACCATCTGCAATCAATTTAGTTTTGCAACATGCACCGGTTCGTACTATCGATCAAGATGTACAAGCAATTAACTGGGCTTGCGAACAATATTTGGCTAGCGGCGTAACTAGCGCAGTTGATGCTTGGGTCGAACCAGGTATGGCAGAGGCATATATTGCTGCTGCAAAATCTGGTCAGCTAACAATTGATATGAACCTCTGTTTCTTGGCACAGCCTGAAAAATGGCGAGAGAATATTGAATACTTTGCATCTCTTCGAAGAGAAATTGAATCACTTGGACCAGATTCAAAGCTCCACGCTAAGACCATCAAAATGATTGGCGACGGCGCACTATCTGCCGGCACCGCTGCCCTATTGCAGCCATATTTAGATGACCCTTCAACTTCTGGTTTATTAATTTGGAACGATGACGAAATGCGCGAAGCAGCGCTGCACTTTGATTCGCAGGGTTATCAATTGCATATCCACGGAATTGGCGATGCCGCTGTGCGACAAGCCCTAGATGTAATCGAATATGTAATTGAAAATAACCCTGAATGGGATCGTCGACCTGTAATTGTTCATGCGCAATTAGTCGATCCAATTGATATGCCGCGCTTTGCAAAGCTAGGTGTAATCACTAATTTCCAACCTCTTTGGATGTATTTGGATCCAATGAATAAAGAGCTTATTGCACCTCGCCTTGGAGAGGCGCGCAACAATCGCCAGTATCAATTAGCTTCGATGGTGAATTCTGGAGCGCAAATTAGTTATGGCAGCGATTGGCCAGTTACTTCTCACCTACCGCTACTTGCACTTGCTGTTCCTACGCATCGCATGGACCCATTAACTCCATCAACTCCATGGAGCCCTGAAGAATCTATAGATATAGAAAAGAGCTTAACTTTCTACACCCAAGGCGTTGCAAAGCAACTATTTGATGAGAAACGTACTGGGCAGATCGAAGTTGGCATGCAAGCTGATTTGGTAATTCTCGATCAAAATCCTTTGGCAGCTACCCCTCATGATGTTACGAAAATTGCCGTACTGGCCACTTATAAGAATGGAAAAACTTTTAAAATTAATTAATAGTTACTTCCTTTTCTTGAGGGTGTATCCCTTTGGGCATACAGGTGCAAGTGCAGTAATTGTCTTTGTGACTTTGCCCTTTACGCATTGAATAGTCTTAAGTTTCTTAAATAACTCTTTGATGTTGTAGATGTAATTGGCAAATTCTTCGGTCTCTTCATCGCAGAGATCAATAATTGGCTGCAGCGCTTGGTTTGGGTTATTTAAACCTTCAACAATTGCAGCGTAGTTGGTATCAAACTCATGAAGAACAGTATTAACTTGCTTCAAAAGACTTGGATCAACTTTTGCCTTTGCTTTAAGGGCAAGTAGTTCAGCATGCTGAGCATCTAAAGTCGGTAGATATTTAGCTTTCAAGATTTCAACTTTTGCTGCTCTATCAGATGCTTCATCAGCTTGAGCTGGAGCAACTCCTAGAACCAACATAGATGAAACTAAAATAGCTATCGCTTTACGTGTTCTCATGCCTTTAACCTACTCTCCTGTTGATGAACTTCAAATTCATTTCAATTCTCCCAACAAATATGGGGCTAAATAAGAATCTACTTCGGTTCCGTGATGACCTCGTAACAAATCGGCTCCATTTGTTCCGCACATAGAAATGACTACTTCTTCCCCGCCTGGGTGCTCTTTGATCCATAAGGTGAAGTTATAAACCTTGTTATCAACGTAGCTCCAGCAATCGCTCTTTGAATTATGTTGAGCTACAACTGCTTTGGTGATTCCTGAAGCTGTTGGAGTAGGTGTTGGTGAAACCGTTGGAGTTGGAGTCGCCGTAGGGGTTGGCGTTGTTTTAACAATCTTTACACCAGCAGACCAGACTAGGTTTTTACCCTTTTTAATGCAGGTAAATTTCAAATCTTTTGAAACGGTGGTGGCGCCTGCTTTTGTGCACTTTGCGCCTGCTTTCGGCGCTGCGGCAAAACTAACGTTACTTGTCAGCATTCCGAAAGATACTGCAAGAACTAAGAGCGCTCTCCTACGCATGTAACAAGGTTAGAACTTGGTAAATACAAAGATAACCAAAAGAGCTATCTCCTTGCTCACTTACGCTTATTTTATGAAAGGGCTTGCCCTCAGTAGAATTCCCCCATGGAACTTCAAAAGGTCATTCTGTACTACGGCTTTGCGCCGATTGCTGATCCCGAAGCTGTCCGATTGTGGCAACGTAATCTCTGTGAGACTTTAAATATTAAAGGTCGCATTCTTATTTCAAAGCACGGAATCAACGGAACTCTTGGCGGTGAAATGGAAGCGCTTAAGAAATATGTCCGTCAAACAAAAGAGTATCCAGGATTCAAGAAGATTGACTTCAAGTGGTCTGATGGAACCGGAAATGACTTCCCTCGCCTGCGAGTTCGAGTTCGCGATGAATTGGTGGCTTTTGGTGCGCCTGATGAGATTCAAGTTGATATTAATGGCGTTGTAAATGGTGGCAAACACCTAAAGCCATTTGAGGT
>CAZMDJ010000076.1:0-3206 GCA_964565165.1 uncultured Actinomycetes bacterium
AAGTTGATATTAATGGCGTTGTAAATGGTGGCAAACACCTAAAGCCATTTGAGGTTGACAAGCTTGTGGCAGAACGTGGCCAAGATGTGGTCTTCTTCGATGGTCGTAATGCTTATGAAGCGAAGATCGGTAAGTTTAAAGATGCAGTAGTTCCTGACGTAGTCACTTCGCGTGATTTCATCAAAGAGATCGAAAGTGGAAAGTACGACGACCTCAAAGATAAGCCTGTTGTTACCTACTGCACCGGTGGTATCCGTTGTGAGATTTTGTCTGCGGTAATGGTTAACCGTGGATTCAAAGAGGTTTACCAAATCGAAGGCGGCATTGTTCGTTACGGAAATAAGTTTGCAGATTCTTCACATTGGGAAGGTTCGCTTTATACATTTGATGACCGCATGACAATTGACTTTAGCGAAGAAGCAAAAGTTATTGGCGAGTGCGATGTATGCAAAACTGCAACGAAGAATTTCTATAACTGCGCAAACCCACAATGCCATGAACTCTTTTTATTATGCGACACCTGCCATGCAAATGAATCTAATCTTTCTTGCATCCATGATGTCAGCCGAAGCCATAAGCAAGAGCTGATCGGATAATGACTACTCCGTGGGTCGTCGGTCCTGAACCTGATCGAACCATTTCTTACGGAGAGGCAATTGATCAAGTAATTGAGTTCTACGATGGCGATGGACCACTAGTAACACTTATCCATGGAGGTTATTGGCGGCCAAACCATACTCGCGAACATATGCGAGCTCTTGCAGCCAAGCTAGCTGGCAACGGTTTTAATGTTGCAAATATCGAATACCGCAGAGCTCCTGGTCATCCAGAGAAACTCTTTGCTGATGTGAACGCTGCGCTTTCCAAGTTATCTGAATCAATTGCGCTAATTGGCTTTTCAGTTGGTGGACAGCTAGCAATGGTTTCAAAAAGCAAAGCTCATAAATTGATATTGCTGGCACCGATTACTGATTTACATAGAACAAAAATAGAGAATTTGGGGGAAGGTGCAGTCACCGAATTTTATGGTGATGCAGATTTAACTGCATCTGACCCAATGCTAAAAAATTATGATAAACATCTATATGTTATTCATGGTGATGCCGATACTCGAGTACCTCTTTCGCATTCAAGAGATTTTGCAAAGGCAAAAGGTGCTGCACTCTTGGAAATATCAGGTGCGGACCATTTTGCAATGATTGACCCCGAAGGTTTAGCTTTTGAATTGATTTTGCATACGCTGTTATCAAAGTGATACGTTTTTACGTTTTATTTACAATTGAATTTGCCTAAACTCGCAGCCATGACTTCACAGGCAATTGCGGCCAGCCGCCAGCGACTAGCAAAGGCGCTCTCTGCAGACCCTGACCTAGATGGACTCCTTGATCGCTTTGATCGATATGTCGAAGATTTATGGGGTGGCGTAGAAGTTGTTTATGACGCTCACACAATTCTGCCTCAGATTGTTGATGTAATTGTTCGAATTCATAAGGGACGTTCAGCTGCACTTCGCCATCGCGATAACCAGAGAATTTTGCAACCAGATTGGTATCAAGATCCAAATGCAATTGGATATGTCTGTTACACAGATTTATTTACCGGAGATTTACAGGGCATTCGCTCGAAGATTGATTATTTAAAAGGTTTAGGTGTTACCTATTTACATCTAATGCCGCTATTAAATCCACGCCCTGGAAATAGTGATGGCGGCTATGCGGTTATGGATTACAAATCTGTTCGTCCTGATCTTGGCACTATGAAAGATTTGACTGAACTTGCATCTGATCTGCATGAAGCAGGAATCTCTTTAACTTTAGATTTAGTTCTAAACCACGTCGCCAAAGAACATGAATGGGCTCTAAAGGCCCGCGCAGGCGAAGAGCGATACCAAGATTATTTCTACGCCTACTCGGATCGTGAGATTCCTGATCAATACGAAAAAACACTTCCGGAAATCTTCCCTACTTTTGCGCCAGGTAACTTCACTTATTACGAAGATATGGGCAAATATGTTTGGACAACATTTAATGAATTCCAGTGGGATGTTAATTGGTCTAACCCAAACCTCTTCCTTGAGTATGTAGACATCATCGGTTACTTGGCTAATCAAGGTACAGATTGTGTTCGTCTAGATGCAATTGCATTTATTTGGAAAAGACTTGGCACCAATTGCCAGAATCAACCAGAAGTTCACTCAATTACCCAGGCGCTACGTGCAATTTCAAAGATTGTTACGCCTTCATTGATTTACAAGGCTGAAGCAATTGTTGGGCCGCAAGATGTGGTGCATTACTTGGGCCAAGGCGAACATGCCGGAAAAGTTTCAGATCTCGCGTATCACAACTCGCTAATGGTGCAGATTTGGTCTGCACTTGCAGCACGCGATGGACGCCTCTTAGATACGGCGCTATCTCGCTTTGCACCTGTACCAACAACAAGTGCATGGGCAACCTATTTACGTTGCCACGACGATATTGGTTGGGCAATTGATGATTCTGATGCTGCTGCTGCTGGAATTAATGGTGGTGGCCATCGAAATTTCTGTGCTGATTTTTACGGCAACGAATTTGCCGGAACCTTTGCTCGTGGCGTGCATTTCCAATCAAATCCCCTTACCGGTGATCGTCGCACCTCAGGTAGTGCGGCAAGTTTAATTGGCATTCAAAGAGCGATTGAAAATAACGATGCGGCTGATTTAAGTGTTGCAATTAATCGCTTGCTCTGCGCATATGCAATCGTTTTTGGTTTCGGGGGCATTCCACTTCTGTATATGGGTGATGAATTGGCAATGCTTAACGATGTGAGCTACATAAATGATCCAGCAAAGGCAGATGACAATCGCTGGATCCATCGACCAAAGATGGATTGGGATTTAGCAAAGAAGGCAGCAAATGGAGAAGGCGTGGCTGGTCGTGTTTATGAAGGTATTAGTAATTTAATTAAAGCTCGCAAGAGTTTGGATTCTATTCACGCAAGCGTTACCGCAGAGACAGAATCTAGAAATAACGGCGCAATACTTTTAATTCGTCGTAAGCATGCAGCTGGATTGCTGACTGAAGTTTATAACCTAACCGAAAAGACTCAATACCTGGATTCATTTGAAGTCGCATTCGGTGATCGCACAGAGGCAATTAGTGGTCGCAAGATGCACTTTGCTGGCCAAATTGCAGTTCCGCCATATGCCGCTTGGTGGATTCACGCTTAAC
>CAZMDJ010000077.1:0-3127 GCA_964565165.1 uncultured Actinomycetes bacterium
AACAATTCCAGTCTACGCATTTGCGCCGTTTCCATCACCAGCAAAGTCCGATAACCATCCGGCAGGTGCAGTTGTCATAGCTTTAATTTACTCTTTAAGTCATGAACGGAACATCATGGCAGGCCAGCTTTGATGATTTGGGTCGCCATTTATCGGCAACGACCTTCGTTGTAGTAGATCTTGAAACCACTGGTGGATCCCCTGGCGTTAATGCAATTACTGAAATCGGCGCTCAAAAAGTGCGTGGCGGCAAAGTAATCGGAGAATTTCAAACTCTCATAAACCCTGGCGTACCAATTCCACCATTTATTACAGTCTTAACCGGCATTACTGAATCCATGTTGTTGCCGGCCCCAAGAATCGACGAAGTCTTTCCGCAGCTACTTGAATTCTTAGGTAGCGAATCCGAAACAGTTCTGGTTGCGCATAATGCGCCATTTGATGTTGGCTTTTTAAAAGCCGCAGCGGCGGGACTTGGTTACAACTTTCCAAAGTATCAAGTCTTAGACACAGTCCGAATTGCGCGTCAGGTACTCACAAAAGATGAAGAACGCAATTACAAATTAGAAACCCTTTCACAAATCATCAAAACTGAAACTACGCCTACTCACAGAGCCTTGGATGATGTTCGTGCAACTGTTTCAGTACTGCATGGACTTATCGAAAGACTTGGTTCATTCGGAATATTTACCCTTGAAGAACTCAAAGAATTCTCAAATCGCATCACTAAGGCGCAAGCCGCCAAGAAACATTTAGCTGCAAATATTCCAGCATCTCCTGGAGTTTACATTTTCCGAGATGCCAAGGGCGATCCGCTTTATGTAGGTACCTCTAAGAATTTACGCGCCAGAGTCCGTACCTATTTCACGGCTGGCGAAACCCGCAAACGTATCCGCGAAATGATCAGCATTACTGAAAGCGTTGATTGCATCATTACTCCAACTGCACTTGAAGCGCAGGTACGTGAATTTCGATTAATTCAAGGCGCGCAGCCACGTTACAACCGTAGGTCTCGCAACCCCGAACGAGTCGCTTGGTTGAAATTAACCGATGAAAATTTCCCGCGTTTAACAATCACAAAAGGCGCGCCTAAAGATCCATCTGGCGTAATTGGACCAATCGCAGGTGGCGCATCAATCGAATTAGCGATGGCCGCAGTTCACGAATATCTACCCCTTCGCCAGTGCAAGCCAAAGATCACAGATAAATCAATGAAAACCGCCTCTCCATGCATACTCTTTGAAATCAATAAATGTGGCGCACCATGTATTGGTAATCAATCTGTCGCCAGTTACGCCAATGTCATTGCAGAATTTAAGAACTTACTTGAAGTGGATTTCCGAAACTTAAATCAAGTATCAAATCTAAAAATGGCCGAACTTTCGTTGGATGAAAAATTTGAAGAAGCTATTGAGGTCCGCGATCGTTATGCGCATCTACTTCGCGCTGCATCCAGAATTGAACGATTAAATTCTATCGCATCGCTTCCTGAATTAATTGTTGCAAAACCCATCGCAGATCATTGGGAATTTACCTCTATTAAATATGGACGCTTAGCCGCTACCAATGTATCCACCGCAACCACTTCAGTATCTAGCGCGCTATCCGCTTTAGAAATCATCGCTGAAAATGTGTTGGATCAAGGATTCTTGCAACAAGTTAATTATGAAGAGGTCGAGCTAATTCTTAACTATCTTGAAAGCGACGGAACTCGAATCGTAAAAGTAATTGGCGATTACGTTTTCCCAGCATTTGGCCCATCATCGCAGGCAGCGAAAATTGGTGCTTACGATTTTGCGATTGCTTGAGTTAATTTAACCCAACGATTTAATAAATCAGTAGCAGCGCCTGAATCGATAGCTTCGGTTGCCGCCGCGATGCCCTCTTCAAAGCGAGTGGTTAAATCAAGTTCAGCTTCGTTGTTATACGCTGCAATTGCCGCGGCAGAGTTGAGAATAGTTGCATCGCGTGGCGCACCTTTCTCTCCAGCAAATACTGCAAGTGCGATCTTTGCATTCTCAGAAGCCTCTCCACCAACCAACTTCTCAATTGGCGAATACGGGATTCCGAATTTAGGTGGATCAATGAGACCAGATTCGATTTCGCCATTTCCGATGGTTAAAACTTGAGTTGTAGTTGTAAGAGTTAATTCATCAAGGCCATCATCGCCGCGGAAAACAAAGCCATCCACGCCTCTATCGCCAAGTACCTGTGCCATAACTAAATGCATTCGATCATTAGCTACACCGATGGCCGCAGATTTTGGTTTAGCAGGGTTCGCAAGCGGACCTAAGATATTAAATACCGTAGGCACTCCAAGTTCTTTTCGGACCGGTGCCGCATGGCGCATTGAAGGATGGAAATTTGGTGCAAAACAGAATCCAATTCGAAGTTCATCTACGCAATGTTCTACCAACTTGCCATCTAAGTTAATTGCAACGCCAAGTGCTTCTAGCAAATCTGCCGAACCTGATTTAGAAGAAGCTGCGCGATTACCGTGCTTAACCACTACTGCCCCAGCTGATGCGGCAACAATTGCTGACATTGTCGAAATGTTGATCGTGTTGAACTTATCGCCACCTGTGCCGACGATATCTACTGCGCGTTGAGTGATGTTGATTGGCGCAGAGTGTTCGTACATTTCAGCAACTAGCGCGCCAACTTCATCTGAAGTTTCGCCCTTCTCTTTTAGGGCAAGTAAGAATCTCTTTAAATCTTCTGGTTTGGCTTTACCTTCAAGGATGTCGCGCATAATTTCGCGAACTAACTCTGCCGGGAGATCTAGATAGTTATCGAGTAGCTCAAAAGCGCGATTCCATGACATAAGTTGCGCTCTTTTAAAAAGTGATTAAGCGTTAGCCAGCAGGCGTGCGCGTAGAAGTTCGGTGGCTGTCTTAGCCAGGGCAAAAGCATCTACCGGATGTTGCAGCGACGCTTCAGCGCGTGACCATGCTGCTAGCCATGAATCTGATTGACGTGCAATTAGAACGATTGATGGTGGGCAGTTAAAAACTTCATCCTTTAATTGGCGCGCAACGCCAATGCCGCCCTCAGGGGCAGCCTCTCCGTCAAGGATAAAGAGATCGGAACGAACTTGGCCTTTTGAATCTAATTGATCAACATATTG
>CAZMDJ010000078.1:0-2703 GCA_964565165.1 uncultured Actinomycetes bacterium
TTAACCCTTGGCCCGCGATTGCTGCAAGCAACCAGTTGGCTGCACCACGCGGATAACGAAGTGCAATAAATAGGGTGAGCGCCAAAGTTGCTGCAACAAGTAGGCCATGAATTTGGGCTACATGTGAGATATTAAATTTAAATCTCGGCGCCTGCCAATCACCGGCGTGAGGTCCACTTCCAGTTACAACTGTTCCTGCGATTAAGGTGGCAAACCCAATTAACGCTATCGCTTTACCGAGTGCTCTATCCGGCAGCGATACAAATTCAGTGGTCTTAAGTTGCAGCGTTGTAGCTCCAGCAATAAGCACCATCGATAAAAGTAGATGGCCAGCGACAGGAATCGGATTTAACTTAGTTAAAACTGTGATGCCGCCCAAGATGCCTTGTCCAAAGATTCCAAAGAACTGGAACCAGGCAAGTCTGCGCAGATCGCTACGTTTCCATGTGGTTATAAGCGTTGCGATAGCTGCTGCAAAGAGCGCGAAGGTCAACATGCGATTGCCAAATTCGATATAGCTATGAAAACGCGATTGGCTCTCTACAGGAGTAAATGAATCCGCGGTGCACTTTGGCCAAGTAGGGCAACCAAGGCCAGAGCCAGTTACGCGGACTAGTCCGCCGGTTACAACGAGGAGCATCTGGAGAGCAAGGAGCGCGGTGCTGGCATACCAGAGCTTCGTTCGCTTCATGTGGGCATAGTAACGAAGAGGTAATTGGCTTAGCGCTAGGAATTACGACACAATAACGTTGTGAAAATCAAGGACGAACGTACCCGTGAGGCGGTGGCCCGCTCCATTTTGGAGAATGGCCCATCTACCGCTGCGGAGCTATCGGAGCGCCTTGGAATTACCCCGGCTGGTATCCGCCGACATTTAGATGGCCTCTTAGATGAGGGCACGCTAGAAGCTCGCGAACCGCATGCGGCGCTTTCTCGTGGTCGAGGACGACCTTCAAAAGTATTCATCATGACTGACAATGGTCGTGAACGATTCGAGCACTCTTATGACGATCTTGCAATTAGCGCACTTCGTTTTATCTCTGCCAAGAATCCAAATTTCGTAAAAGAGTTCGCACAGAACCGTGCAGATGATTTGGAAAAGAAGATCACTAAGAAGTTTGAGAAGAGCAAAGACAAAGTTAAAGCGCTCGCAGATTTCTTAACTGCTGAAGGTTACTCATCAACAATCCATAAAGTCGGTATGGGACATGAGATGTGCCAGCATCACTGTCCAATCGCACACGTTGCTGCAGAGTTTCCAGATTTATGCGAAGCAGAGACAGCAGTATTTTCAAAGACTTTAGGTACACATGTACAAAGACTTGCAACCATCGCACACGGAGACGGTGTTTGCACAACTTATATTCCGCTAACAAAGGTAGGAAAATAATGTCAATTGCGCACCCAGAACTAGAGGGCATCGGCAAATACGAATACGGCTGGTCTGATCCAGATGCTGCTGGTGCAATTGCAAAACGTGGTCTAAACGAAGATGTAGTTCGCGACATCTCTTCAAAGAAGAGCGAACCACAATGGATGTTGGATCTTCGCCTTAAAGGTCTTAACTTGTTCGACAAGAAGCCGATGCCAACTTGGGCAGCGGATCTTTCAACTATCGATTTCGATAACATCAAGTACTTCGTCCGCTCTTCAGAGAAGCAGGCGCAATCTTGGGAAGATCTACCTGAAGATATTAAGAACACTTACGATCGTTTAGGTATCCCTGAAGCAGAGAAGCAACGTCTAGTTGCTGGTGTTGCTGCGCAATATGAATCAGAAGTTGTTTACCACTCAATCCGCGAAGATTTAGCAGCGCAAGGCGTAATCTTCCTAGATACAGATTCAGGACTTAAAGAACACGAAGATATTTTTAAAGAATATTTCGGAACTGTAATTCCAGTTGGCGACAATAAATTCGCTGCGTTAAATACCTCTGTTTGGTCTGGTGGTTCTTTTATCTATGTACCAAAGGGCGTTCACGTAGAGATTCCACTGCAGGCTTACTTCCGTATTAATACTGAAAACATGGGCCAATTCGAACGTACCTTGATTATTGCTGACGAAGGTTCATATGTGCACTACGTAGAAGGTTGCACCGCGCCTATCTACTCATCTGATTCGCTGCACTCAGCCGTTGTTGAAATTATCGTGAAGAAAAATGCACGCGTTCGTTATACAACAATTCAGAACTGGTCTAACAACGTGTACAACTTGGTTACAAAGCGCGCAGTCTGCGAAGAGGGCGCAACCATGGAATGGATCGATGGCAACATTGGTTCCAAGATCACCATGAAATATCCAGCAGTATTCCTAATGGGCGAACACGCAAAGGGCGAAACACTTTCGATCGCCTTTGCTGGAGAAGGTCAGCATCAAGATACTGGTTCGAAGATGGTGCATGCTGCTCCAAATACCTCATCAACAATTATCTCTAAATCAGTTGCACGCGGTGGCGGACGTACTTCATATCGCGGCCTGGTTCAGGTTAATGAAGGTGCATCGGGTTCAAAGAGCACCGTTAAATGTGATGCGCTACTTGTAGACACAATTTCGCGTTCAGATACCTATCCTTATGTTGATGTTCGTGAAGACGATGTATCTATGGGCCATGAGGCTACAGTGTCAAAAGTTTCAGATGATCAGCTCTTCTATTTAATGTCGCGTGGACTTTCAGAAGATGAAGCGATGGCGATGATTGTTCGT
>CAZMDJ010000079.1:0-2554 GCA_964565165.1 uncultured Actinomycetes bacterium
CGTTCTGCAAGTTCTGTCGTATCAATAATCTCATCATCTGCTTGCAAGAACTTAACAATTGCATCTGCAGTTTCGCGAACTCTTCGAACTGCGGTTTCTAATACATCCGGTAGCGCATCAAGTTTTCGGGAAAATTCAGCATCTCCACGCATCAAATCGCCATATGCATCCATCGCATCGGCAAAGTCATCTGATGCGTGAGTAAAGGAATCCACCATTTTGTTTGGTAAGCCCTTGTATTTACGGGCCATCGCAGCGGCGCGAGATACACGTGGAGCGGTAAGTTCTTCAGTTACAGCTTGAGTAGTGCGATCCATAAATTCGTGTGCTTCATCCAGAATCACAATGTCGCGCTCTGGCAAGATGGGATGAGATTCCACAACTTCTAACGCAAGCAAGGTGTGATTAGAAACGACGATATCTGAATTAATTGCTTTCGCTTTGGCATTAGCCGCAAAACATTGCGCACCGTAATTGCAGATATCTGCGCCAACACATTCTCGGCCGCTTACTGAACTTGCCGCCCAAACTCTGCGATCAACTTCTGGCGCTTCATCGCGGTCCCCGGTAACACCAGGAGTCTCTGCCCAGCTACGTAAACGCTGTGCATCTTTACCTAAAGATGAAACTTCCAAAAGTAGCTCGCCATCAGGATCGGGTTCATCTGAATTTAATTTTTGTAAGCAGATGTAATTCCCGACGCCTTTGTAAATTCCATACGTGATATCTCGGCCAAGTTCTTTTTCAAGCGCTGGAACAATCTTTGGCAGATCGCGTTCGACCAATTGGCGTTGAAGTGCAAGAGTTGCAGTTGCGATCAAAGTCTTCTTGCCGCTAACAATCGCCGGAACTAAATATGCAAGTGATTTACCGGTACCGGTGCCCGCCTGCACCATTAAGTGGTGCTTGTCGATAAGTGCGTTGGCGACAGCTTCGGCCATCTCGATCTGCCCAGTGCGCGGCTTGCCATCGATTGCAGCGACAGCTGTATCGAGCGCCTTTCGTACCTGAGCGATATCCATGCCTAAAATCCTAACCAGTTCGGGAATAGTTGAAAGTTCAACTATGTTGTAAAGTATGTGACTATGACCAGAATGCCAGCGTTATATATCGGCCACGGAGCGCCGATGTTATTAGACGATCCACTTTGGACTTCGCAGCTACGTGGGGTCGCTGCGAATTTACCAAAGCCAAAAGCAATTTTAATCGTCTCTGCTCACTGGGAATCTGAGCCTGTCACTCTATCTGCACCTGGCGCGGCAACACCGCTTATCTATGACTTCGGTGGATTTGATCCTAAGTACTACCGAATGACATATGAGACACCAGATGCAACAGAACTGACACAGATGGTTGCGAAATTGATGCCGGACAACGAACCGGTTCATCAATCAAATCGCGGCTTGGATCACGGCGCCTGGGTACCTCTAAAAGTTATGTACCCAGATGCCGATATTCCAGTACTACAGATGTCGATGCCAACTTCCGATCCAGAAGGTTTAATGGCACTTGGAAAGCGTTTACAAACTCTGCGCGATCAAGGTGTATTAATTATTGGTTCTGGATTTATGACACATGGTCTGCCGTTCTTACGCGATTGGCGAATCGATGCCACTGCTCCAGGTTGGTCAGCTGATTTCGATACATGGGCTGCAGAAGCTTTAGCAAGTGGCGATGTAGATACTTTGGCTAAGTTCAAAGAGAAGGCGCCTGGAATGCCATATGCACATCCGACGGTCGAGCACTTCACGCCATTATTTGTAACGTTAGGAGCGGCAAGTAATCCAGAATCAGCTCCAGATACATTAATTGATGGTTACTTTATGGGGCTTGCTAAGCGTTCTATTTTGGTTGCTTGAAACGCTACATTTACCTTGTTTTTCAGCTAGCGCTTTTTTGGCGGCTTCACCTTTTAGGAATTTAACACTTCCGTTTAATGGGTTAATTAGCGCTGGTTTAAATTGATATTTAACTACCTGGCCTTTTGGATCAAGGGTTAATAAGCCAACTCCACTCTTCTGGCCACCAGATGATGCGCTGTAAAAAACAAAATTTCCAATTGAGTAATCAACCAATTTTCCATTTTCTAAAAGATATGGTTGTTGGCGATGCGGATGACTTCCGATGATTGCTGTGGCTCCCCATTCAAGCCATTGTTTAGCATATTGGACATCTGATTCTTGAGGACAGAGTTTCTCTTCAACACCCCAATGGGCATAAACAATTACGGCATCTGCCTGTCTTGCTGCTGCTTTAATTGCTAGTTCAATGACTTGAGGATCCCAACCATCGGTAGTGCCGGCGTAGCCTCCGCTTGCAACTGTGCCTGCGCCGCCATTTATTTTGGCAATGCCCAGAAATGCCACTTTGGTGCCGCGAACATTTACAACTTTTGCAGTCCAAGCTTCGCGACCCCTTCTGCCACCACCGATAACTTTTAATCCCCGATCTTCCAAATTCTTGATTGTTTCGGTGGTGCCTGCGCGGAAGAAATCCCCTGCAGGGTTATTGGCGATATTTACGATAGCTATACCGTCAGTCTACAGCCAAGCCA
>CAZMDJ010000080.1:0-2525 GCA_964565165.1 uncultured Actinomycetes bacterium
GGCTTTGCGGTTTCTAAAGCAGAAGGATTACTGATCACAATTCCGCGCTGTTCGCCACGAACAGATGCGACAAGGAGAGCTACTGGAGTAGCCAAACCAAGTGCACAAGGGCAGGCGATAACCAATACTGCAACGGCAATTTCAATTGATCGAGCGATTGTTGCGCCATTTGTGTAGCGCCAGAAAACGAAGGTCGCGATCGCCAAAGTAGTAACGATTGGTACGAAGATGGCAGAGATGCGGTCTGCCATACGTTGAATTGGAGCCTTTTCGCCCTGTGCGCTAATAACCATCGCAGTAATACGAGCAAATTCAGTCTCTTTGCCAACTCGAGTAGCGCGAACTTCCAGGCGGCCATTTTGATTAACGGTTGCACCAATTACACGATCACCAGGAGCGACTTCGATTGGCGCTGATTCGCCAGTAATAAGTGAGTTATCGACGGTAGATGCGCCAGATACGACAACGCCATCAGTTGCAATGCGCTGACCAGGATTAACAATAAAGATATCGCCAATTTCTAACTGCTCAACTGGAATCAATAGTGGCAAACCACCACGTTTTACAGTTACCTCTTTGGTAGAAATCTTCAATAACTCTTGCAACGCATTACTTGCACTGCGCTTTGCGCGAGATTCTAGGTAACGTCCAAGTACCACTAAGGTCACAATCGAAGCAGCTACTTCAGTGTAGACAGTTTCTAAATCGTAAACAGTCGCATAGATCGACCAGATAAATGCAGTTAATGAACCTAACGAAATCAAGTTATCCATTGTTGGATGGAAGAAGTTACGTAACGCTGCGCGATGAATCGGGAATGCCACAATCAGAACTACTGGTGCGCTCAAAATTAAGAGCGCTGAATTTACTAATTGATGAAAACTATCTGTCGGTAGAGACAAGTTGAAATATTTAAATGCTTCAACAATCCAATTACCAAAAGTCATTTGCAGATCCATGCTCATTGAAAAGAGCATTACTGGAATTGTAAAGATAAGTCCGAAAATTAATGCCAGTGCAGATTTCTTGCTGTGAAGAGTTATGGTCTCGTTATCGCCAATCTCTTTAGCGTCATAACCTGCGCCGGTAATCTTCTTAATAATCTCTTTCGAAGTTACCTCAGCAGGCGCTAAAACATGGGCGGTTTCTGCAGCAAAATTAACTGTTGCCGAAACACCTGGCATTCCATTTAGCGAACGTTCTACTGAATTAACACAAGCATTACAGGTCATACCTGTAACTTTGAAAGTTCTAGGTTCTAACGCAACCTTGCTATCTGTTTCAGCCATGTCTTCCTATTTAACTATTTAGGCGCTTAATTACTTCTTCTTTTAATATACCATTTGTGGTGACGCCGCTCTTGCCGAATGGGCCAGGAACGCCAGTTAAATCAGTGTAAGTTCCGCCAGCTTCGCGGACAATGACATCAAGCGGTGCCATATCCCACAGCGCAAGCGAAGGTTCGATCGCAACATCCATCACGCCTTCTGCGACCAACATATGCGACCAGAAATCGCCAACTGCGCGTGAACGCCATACATCGTTAAAAATCGATTGGAATCCAGCTAGGTGTTCGCCGAAGCCAATGAAGTATGAGTAACCAAGGTGCGCATCTTTAATCTGGCTTACCTTTGAAACAGAAATCTTTCGTGGTTCGCCATTATTCTGAGTAGCAAATGTTGTGTAAGCGCCGCCACCCTTAGTTGCAAACCAGGTACGTGCAAGTGCTGGAGATGAAACTAAACCAACTACAACTTCATGCTTGTCGCCATCTACTTCAACAAGTGCAATCAGCGTTGACCAAACCGGTAGACCTCGCAAGAAAGATTTAGTGCAATCAATTGGATCGATAACCCAGTAACGCTTCTTGCCGGTGATATCTGCACCGAACTCTTCGCCAAGAATTCCATCTTCAGGGCGTTCTGCTTCAAGAATTTCACGGATACATTTTTCAGTTGCTTTATCTGCATCAGTTACCGGAGTTGAATCTGGTTTGGTTTCGATAACAAGATCCATTGAAAGAAAGCGTGCCATCGAAACCGCATCTGCTGCTTTCCCGATTCGACGAACTAATTCAAGATCTGATGCGTACTTTTCGCTTGCGAAGTTAGCCATTTACTTATTCTAACCCTGCAGAGAGCAGGTTTCGAAGGCTACTTACGCGAGCTACACGTTCAGGAATTTCAACGCCATCTGGCGCCATCCATGAATTTAAGTTGCAATCGGCTTCATTATGCGAGCAATTTGTCATGCAGGAGTTGGTGATTTCTACTAAATCATCAAATGCAGCAACGATTCGGGCAGGATCTAAATGGGATAGGCCGAATGCACGTATGCCCGGCGTATCAATAACCCAGCTACCAGCAACCGCTTTCTGGTTCGGGAAATCCTTTAATTTCACGGCATATGCAGAGGAAGAGATATGACGGCCGCGGCCAGTAACGTCATTAACATCACCGGTTTCGCGATCAGATTCGGTTAATTGATTTAAGAGCGTTGATTTACCAACGCCAGCGTGGCCACCT
>CAZMDJ010000081.1:0-2393 GCA_964565165.1 uncultured Actinomycetes bacterium
GGCCCAAGTGGCGCAGGTAAATCAAGCACCTCTAAAGCGATAGCTAAGACAGCTGGTTGGGATTATTTAGATACAGGTGCGCTCTATCGTGGCGCAACATGGCTTGCAATGCAGAAGAATATTTCTGATGCAAATAAATTAGTTGAAGCTTTGATGGATGAGAAGTTAACTTTCAACGCAGATCCTGAAAAGCCAACTCTAAAATGTGGCAAGACCGATAACTCTGAAGCAATTCGTAGTGAAGTAGTCACTGCTCAAGTTTCAACTTATGCAGCGATGCCAGAGGTGCGCGCTGAACTTTTATTGTTGCAGAGGAAAATTATCAATGATGCTCAGCGTGGAATAGTGGTTGAAGGTCGTGACATCGTAACTGTCGTTGCACATCAATCGCATTTGAAGATTTTCTTAACTGCAGATCTAGATGCACGTGCAAAGCGTCGCGAAGCGGAGTTAAACACTGATAAAGATTTGACCGAATCCCTAGCAGTACGTGATGAGAAAGATTCAACTCGGACTGCATCGCCACTTGAAAAAGCGCTTGATGCATTTGAAATTGATTCGACTGAACTTTCGCTAGATGAGACGGTTGAAGCGATTTGGGAGCTCCTAAAGGAGCGCCAATTACTAGGTTTACCAATCGTGGCAATCCTTGGTCGTCCTAACGTTGGAAAATCAACTTTGATTAACCGTTTCTTAGGTCGCCGTGAAGCAATTGTTGAAGATGTACCTGGTGTAACTCGTGATCGTGTTCGTTATGAATGTGAATGGAATTCACGCGAATTTATTTTGATGGATACCGGTGGATGGGAATCTCATCCAGATGGAATTTCAATTGGCGTAAGTGCTGGCGCAGAGATTGCTATCCAAGAAGCTGATGTCATTCTCTTTGTGGTTGATGCACAAGTTGGCGCACAGACTGAAGATGAAGCGATGGTTGATGCACTTCGCAAATCTAAGAAGAAAGTTTTCTTAGTTGCCAATAAGGTTGATTCGCAGAAGGAAGAGTCTGAAGCGCATGCGCTTTGGAATCTGGGACTTGGCGAACCACATTTCGTAACTGCGCTTCACGGTAAAGGCAGCGCAGACTTATTAGATTTAGTTGTTTCATCTCTACCTGAAGTAGGAAGCGCAATTGTTAAAGATAACCATCGCAAGGTTGCACTGATTGGCCGACCTAACGTTGGTAAATCAAGTTTGTTAAATGCAATTGCGGGCGAACAACTTTCATTAGTAGATGACAAGGCGGGCACCACTCGAGATCCAGTTGACTCACTGATTGAATTTGGCGGATCTACTTGGCGTTTTGTCGACACTGCCGGAATCAAGAAGCGCGCCAACCAAGCAAGTGGTAGTGATTACTATTCAATTTTGCGTACTCAAGTCGCGTTAGAACGCGCAGAAGTTGTCGCACTGGTATTAGATGCATCTGAACCAATGACAGATCAAGATTTAAAGATCATCAGCATGGTCGAAGATGCAGGTAAAGCTTTAGTCCTTGTTATGAACAAGTGGGATCTTGTTGATGAAGATCGTCGTATTCAATTAGATAAGGAATTGGATCGCCATCTAACTCACATCACTTGGGCGCAGCGCGTAAACGTTGCAGCTAAGACTGGTTGGCACCGCGATCGTTTAGCGCCGGCGTTACGTACCGCGTTAGCTTCTTGGGAGACTCGCGTTCCAACTGGCAAGTTAAATTCATTCTTAGGTGCACTAATCGGTGCAACGCCACCGCCTGTTCGCGGTGGAAAGCAGCCAAAGGTTTACTACGCAACACAGGCGGGCATTGCGCCTCCGAAGTTTGTAGTCTTCACAAACGATTGGATCGAACCTCCATATCGTCGCTTCATCGAACGAAAGCTCCGCGAGGAATTTGGTTTTGAAGGTAGCCCAGTTCAAGTCTCGGTAAAGGTGCGAGAACGCGACTGATGTTTACTATTCCTAATCTTTTATCGATTCTGCGCGGTGCGCTGATTCCAGTATTTCTGGTTTTGGCAGGAGATAGGCGAGATGGATTAGCGCTCTTGGTATTAGCCGTGGCTAGCGCTACCGATTACTTTGACGGAAAGATTGCGCGTTGGTTACATCAGGAATCAGCTTTGGGTGCGATGTTAGATCCGATGTTTGATCGCTTTTATATCGCGGCATCTTTATATGTACTTTGGGATCGAAATATTCTTCCAACTTGGATTGTGCTACTTCTTGTAGCTAGAGATTTGGTGCTCCTTGTAGTCAACATTGCTCTAAAGCGCGCCAAATTGCCTCTGCTTGTTGTGAATTACATCGGAAAAGCTGCGACCTTCAATCTGCTCTATGCCTTCCCGTTGTTATTCCTATCTCAGAGTTCAGGCTGGGTTTGAACTCTTGGATACGTATTTTGTTGTGCATTTAGC
>CAZMDJ010000082.1:0-1956 GCA_964565165.1 uncultured Actinomycetes bacterium
TGTGCTACTTAACCTTGGCCGTGATCAATTATATGGTTTATCTGAGTTGCGAATCGTTGCTATTAAATGGCGAGATGCGCTTAAAGGGCAGACAGTTCTGGCATCTACAGATGATCCATTTGTAGTTCATGCAGCTAATGCAGCGCATAAACTTATCTTGTTTAGCTATAAGTAGAAGGTCCATATTGATGCGGCAACCTGCCCTGAATGCGGCAAGTTACTTAATTGGGTAGATGGCGGCGAAAGTTTCTGGTGCGATTGTGGTTTTAATAAACCAGATCCAAATTGGGTTTTGCGCGGCGATGTCTTAAATCATCAATTTAAAGTAAATAGCGCGATTCCAGGAAAAGCAGCGCTACAAAACGCAGCCCGCGCATTTATTGTGGCAAATGAATTTGATATTGATCTAGGACGAGCAAATGAAGCAATCGGCGCAGTCAAAGCTGTCGATGGTCGTTTTGCTGATAAAAGAATCGGCGATACTACATTCCGACTTTTACTTTCCAAGAACCCTGCATCATGGCGCGAAACTTTAGCGACCAGCGCTGCAGGCCCTCGCGGAGTTTTGTTAGTTGTTAATGCCAATACTCAAGATGGTAAAGACACTTCATGGTTATGGGATGTTGATTTCAAACCGCTAATTGGCCGCCATGTATTAATTACAGGTGATCGCAAAATTGATGTAGCTGCGCGATTAACAGTAGATGGTGTCGAACATACTGTGGTTGATAATGAAATCGAAGCGGCACGAATTTTCGGTGAAGTAGATGCAGATTTAATCGCGTCATACACCGCATTCCATAGGCTGGTTAATAAATGATAAAAATTATTAACTTACTTCCAGAACTTCTTGGAACTTATGGCGATCAAGGAAACGTAGCAACGTTATCTTGGCGATTGTCGCAGCGCGGTATTGCAAATGAAGTTGTACATGCCTCTGCGTATAACGCGCTTCCAGTTGACGGAGATTTCTATTTCCTCGGCGGCGGAGAAGATGATGCGCAGGTAGCGGCAGTTGATTTACTGCGACGTGAGAATACTTTGGATAAAGCACTTGCCAACGGCGCGCACCTATTTGCAGTCTGCGCGGGATTCCAATTGCTAGGTAATGGTTTTCCGGCATCTGGCGGCCGCATGATTGAAGGCTTAGGAATTCTGCCAATCATGACCGAACCTGCAACGCCACGTAGCGTCGGCGAATTGCTAATGGATTCAACTATCGGAATTGGAAAGTTAACTGGCTTTGAAAATCATGGCGGCCAAACCAGATTTGTTGAGAAGTTACAGCCGCTTGGAATTGTTCATAAAGGCATCGGCAATCACGCAAATGAAGCGTGCGATGGGGCAGTTACTGATCAAATCATCGCAACTTATATGCACGGCCCTGCGCTAGTTCGAAATCCAAAACTTGCAGATTTCTTCTTGAGTCGAAAGTTAGGGCAGTTAGCCGAAATTGACGATCAAGTTTTTACAGAGCTACACGCTTCTTGCGTCTCACGGGCATCAAAGTAAATGGATACTCGTGGTTCAAGAGAAAATCGCGAATCACTTTATTAAGTAACTCTGGTTGATCTTTATCAATCAAATGCGATGCGCCAGGAATTATCGCAAGGCGTGAATTTTCAATCGCTTCATAAATTTCATTGGTATGTTTTATAGAGGCCATGTCATCATCACCGGCAATAACTAGCGCCGGGCATTTAATTTTCTTTAAATCTTTAATGGTCATCTTTGGTTCAGTCGCCCAAATCTTTACCATCTTCTTAATCTTCTTAACTAAAGTCTCTGGCGCATCTGGTGAGAAGTGTGCGTACTTTGCGATTTCGCCTTCATCTGGAGTCCACGCTTTGATTGGTGGCAGCCCTGCATCATGATGATAGTTGGCGCCAATTAAAGTAATTGTCTTAACTAAATCTGGGCGATTGATGGCCACCATCAACGTAATGATTCCGCCAT
>CAZMDJ010000083.1:0-1865 GCA_964565165.1 uncultured Actinomycetes bacterium
GTATCGCGCTGATTTAACTGCGCAGAGATATCGGTAGTTGGCGCTTTACGTTGGCCGATCAAATATCCCAGCGCCGCACCCAGTGCCAAGCCGATTAAAAGCATCACAATTGCCGTCTGCATGGGTCAATCATGGCAAGAGGCACTGACAATTCCGCGTAGGCTCTACTCCTCGTGAGCCTCTCAATTGGAATCGTCGGACTGCCAAATGTTGGAAAGTCGACCCTTTTTAATGCGCTGACCAAGAACAATGTCTTGGCAGCCAATTACCCATTCGCAACTATCGAACCAAACGTTGGCGTGGTGGGCGTTCCTGATGATCGCTTAAAGAAATTAGCTGAGATCTTCGGTTCAAAAGATATTTTGCCTGCGACCGTATCTTTCGTAGATATCGCCGGAATCGTAAAGGGCGCATCTGAAGGCGCTGGCCTTGGCAATAAGTTCTTGGCTAACATCCGCGAAACAGATGCGATCTGCCAAGTTATCCGTGTCTTCAATGATGGCGATGTAGTTCACGTTGATGGACGAATTGATCCAGCAAGTGACATGGAAACTATCAATACCGAATTGGCGCTCGCAGATCTGCAATCTATTGAAAAGCAGCTTC
This sequence comes from uncultured Actinomycetes bacterium, assembly GCA_964565165.1. Classification (GTDB taxonomy): domain Bacteria; phylum Actinomycetota; class Actinomycetes; order Nanopelagicales; family Nanopelagicaceae; genus ZLKRG08. The sequence continues at coordinate 607 of CAZMDJ010000083.1, forward strand.
CTCGAATTGAAAAGGAAGCAAAGCAGAATAAGGAGAAGCAGGCGCTTCTAGATGAACTTAAGAAAGCCAACGCGGTTCTTGAAGCAGGAAAGCCAATTTCAACAGCTGGACTTGATCTTGAATTGCTAAAAGAAGTTCACTTATTAACTGCAAAACCATTCCTTTATGTTTTCAACGTTGATGCGGCAGAGTTAAACGACAATGCGCTTCGCGATAAGTTGCAGGCGCTTGTGGCGCCATCAGAGGCGATCTTCTTAGATGCAAAGACCGAAGCAGAACTTGCGGAACTTCCTGATGAAGATGCACAGGAGCTTCTCGAATCTATTGGTTTATCTGAACCAGGGCTAACAACGCTTGCCCGTGTTGGTTTTAAGAATTTAGGTTTACAGACTTATCTAACTGCTGGTCCAAAAGAGGCTCGCGCTTGGACAATTCATAAAGGCGATACTGCACCTGTTGCAGCCGGTGTGATTCACACCGATTTCCAAAAAGGTTTCATCAAAGCAGAAGTAGTTCATTTTGCAGATTTGGTGGAGTTCGGTTCCATGCAAGCAGCCAAAGAACATGGCAAAGTGCGCATGGAAGGCAAAGACTATGTAATGCAAGATGGCGACGTTGTGGAGTTTCGATTTAATGTCTAAAGTACAAGAACACTTAAAAGGTTTACCAGTAAAGAGCCGCGACGAGCTTCGTAACGTTGCAATCATTGCTCACGTTGACCACGGAAAGACCACGCTCGTTGATGCGATGTTGTGGCAATCAGGCGCTTTCGCAGCTCACAAAAAGCAAGAAGAAGGCCAAGACCGCATGATGGATTCGATGGATCTAGAACGCGAAAAGGGCATCACCATTCTTGCAAAGAACACCGCTGTTCATCGCGGTGACAAGATCATTAACATTATTGATACACCGGGCCACGCAGACTTCGGCGGAGAAGTAGAACGTGGATTAGAAATGGTTGACGGCGTAATTCTTCTAGTTGATGCATCTGAAGGTCCGCTACCGCAGACACGTTTCGTACTTCGCAAAGCACTTTCAAAAAATCTTCCAGTGATCTTGGTTATCAATAAAGTTGACCGCCCTGATTCACGTATCGCAGAAGTTGTTGATGAAGCGTACGAACTATTCCTAGATCTTGATGCGAATGAAGATCAAATCGATTTCCCAATTGTGTATGCATCTGCAAAGGCAGGACGCGCATCGGTTAATCGTCCAGAAAATGGCGGCATGCCAGATGCTGAAAATTTAGATGCGCTATT
>CAZMDJ010000084.1:0-1793 GCA_964565165.1 uncultured Actinomycetes bacterium
CACCACCTGTTAACAAGTAGATAACCGTGAAGTTATTAAAGTTAAATGCAAATGAAGCGATTAGAAGCGGTGTTAGCGAAACTAATAACAATGGCAATTTAATCTGTCTGAAAGTCTGCCATGCAGATGCGCCGTCGATACTTGCAGACTCTGCAAGGTCAGCAGGGATTGCCTGTAATGCACCTGTTGTAATCAAGAACATGTAAGGGAAGCCAAGCCAGAGATTCATAATCAAAATCGCCGCACGTGCAGGGCCTTGTTGTTCAAGCCAAGGGATTTTATTTCCATCGCCTAAATGCAAGATCGTGTTATTAATAAAGCCATGATCTGTGTTGTACATACCCTTCCATACATATGCAGAGAGGAAGGCAGGGAATGCATAAGGCAAGATCAGTAATGATCGGTAGATCTTTAAGCCCTTAATACGCTCATCATTAAGAAGGAGCGCAAGTACAAGGCCGAGTATGAAAGTACTTAGCACCGTCAGAATTGCGAATTGGAAGGTCCAGAGCAACACACCAAGTAGTGGCCCGCGTAGCTCTTTATCAGTAAAGATTGTCTGAAAGTTCTTCCAACCAATATTGGTACGCCAACCAATTTCATTTAAGCGATCACCAGTTGCCTTTTCAACGAAGAAACCTTCTTTGTTATCGGCAACGAATTTTCTGTTATCTGCAGTTGTGGTGATGGTCTTTGTTGCAGCGTCATATGTGTATGAGAACTTGTTTACTGCACCCAAATAGCCGTCGGTAGTTGCTAAGAATCCATCGGTCGCTGCATTTTGTCCAAGTGGGACTTTTAGACCTACTACTTCAACAGCATTATTTGTAATCTGATCATCATTTAAACGGGTGTAACCCTTTAGTGATTCAGCTGTGCCGTCAGCGCCTTTAACTAATCCATCGGCAGCGGTTACCTCACGAAGTGGATGGGTCTTCCAATTAGCGCCACCTAGATAAACTTTAAAGGTATTGAAATCTGTAGCAAGGAATTGCAGAACGCCATCAGCGCCTTTAACAATCTTGATGTCATATTCAGGTGCGCCTTCAACTGGTTCAACTGCTGCAAGCATCGTTGCATTTAGCGCAGATTCATAACTGCCGTTGTGCAGGGAACCGTAATTGGTAAATGAGATGTAACCGCTAAAGATAACTGTGTAAATCTGGAAGCAGATCAGCAAGATAACACCTGGAGCTAGGTACTTTGCTGGCAATCCGCCTTTTCGAAGATAAATGTAGTTAACGGCAAGTGTTACTGCAGCCAGTATCACTGCAAAGGTAATTTGGTTCTTACCAATTAGTGCAAAGAAAAGTGTTCCGGCAAAAGCATCGATCAAACCAAGAATTATGATCTTGACTATCTGACCGCGCACACTAGGTACGCCTCCGTCATATAAATGTCTTGATGCTTTGCGTCGCGCTTTAATTTCTTTATCGCGCGCCTTTATATCTTCCTTTGATTCCAGCGTTGCCACTCTTGCTCCTTGAGGGTCGGGATCTGTTGCTTCAATGAGCTTAATTTAGTGGGAAATTTTTGATTTTGTAATAGATAATAAAGATTTATTTCACTCCCAATAAATAATTCTTATGAGAATAATTATTAATAATCCAATTGTCGAAATGATATGAATTCAGATTGTTTAGAAATTGATTCAAATGACTATGCATTGACTGCATAAAAGAATGCGGGACTCGTTTTCTCGAGCCCCGCATTTACTACTTTTAGTAATTAATTACTGAGTAAGAAATTACTTGGTGTCGATTGCAGCCTGTGCAGCAGCAACAGCCTTACGT
>CAZMDJ010000085.1:0-1750 GCA_964565165.1 uncultured Actinomycetes bacterium
CCAAGAGTCCAAACTGTGCTTTAGTTTCAAATGTATTAACCCTAAAGAAGAAGGGAGCATGTGCTCTAAAAGCTACCGCTCCTGCAATGGCAGATACATATTTAGCACTTAAGCAAACAATTACTATTAAGATTAAATAAGACCTTTTAGACCTGAAATACAGAAGGCGGTTGTTGTCGCAATCTCAAGATCTGCGTTAGCGCCGCCTTCTATTCTTTTAGTAGCAGCGTCGGTTGCGCCTTGAAGTAACGCCATCGCTTGAGGGATATCCTTAATCTGAAGCGCAGTTAATGAATTGCGAAGTGGAGCCAGAAGTGCACGGTGGGCTGCGGCGATTTCAGCAGCGCGATCTTTCGGAGTATTAGTTGCGCTTAGAGCTTTTGCCAATAAATGGCGGCCGTCTGCGATATATCGAAGCGCTGCGGTTATCCATTGCTCTATTGCCAATTCTGGATTTTCTGGATTTTTAATTGCTTCAGTTAACGCACTTACAAAGCCATTTAACTCATCAATAACTAAATCAGCAGTCAATTCGGCACTGCTAGCAAAGTATTCGTATACAGAAGTTCTAGATAATCCAGCGCGCTCTGCAACTGATGCGACGGTGACTGCCTCTCCACCTGATTCAAGCGCAATCGCCGCGGCAGCATCAATTAGCTGCTGGCGGCGCCATTCGCGATGTTGCGCTAATTTTTCGGTGTTTATCTTTGGCACAGTTGTAATTATTCCATGGACTCAGCAAGACGTTTTAGGGCTTCTCGGACCACTTCGCCATCGCTTGTACGCCATAAGGGCGGAATCGAGTTAAGTAGAACACTTCCGTAACGTTTGGTGACGATTCTTGAATCCAAAATTGCAACCACTCCGCGATCTTCAACGCTACGAATTAATCGGCCTGTGCCTTGAGCAAGCAATAAAGCTGCGCGTGGCAATGAAACTGACATGAAACCGCTGCCGCCTGCAGCATCAACTTCGGCGCTACGAGCTGACATAACTGGATCATCTGGACGTGGAAACGGAATGCGATCGATTGCAACCAAAGTACAAGCAGCACCTGGGACGTCAACACCTTGCCACAGCGTCATCGTCCCGATTAATACTGAAGTTTCATCGCTGGCGAATTTTTCAACTAACGGAGCAACCGCATCGCCGCGTTTTTGAGTAATGATTCGAATTGGACGTTCTGCTAAAACTTTACGTAAGTGCGCATCTGCTGCCTCAACCCCACGCCAAGAACTAAAAAGCGCTAATGTGCGCCCGCCAGCTGCATCTATTAATTCGCCTAAATGTTCCAGAACTTCTGGTGCGATTCCATCGCGCCCAGGTTCCGGTAAATGCTTTGGTAAATAGAGCATTCCTTGTTGTGCAAAATCAAACGGGGATCCCACATCGAGCATCTGCACATTTGCAGGATCTATCGCGCCTTCTTCTGGTTCTTGATCTGCATCGTCACCGACAATAAAACCAATCTGCTTTGCCATCGCATTAAAACCACTACCGACAGTTAACGTTGCGCTGGTTGCGATAACTGGGGTCTGGCGCAACATGTTCTCGCGTAGCACATCAGATACTGAAAGTGGCGCTAAATAAAGTGTTTTAAAGGTTGGTTCATACCAAAGGACTTGGCCGCCTTTGCCTTTCAGTAATTTCTGGGCGGTTACGTTAACTTCATTCACGGCGCCTTTTACACGGGCTCGTTCTGCAAGTTCTGTCGTATCAATAATCTCATCATCTGCTTGCAAGAACTTAA
>CAZMDJ010000086.1:0-1750 GCA_964565165.1 uncultured Actinomycetes bacterium
CCAAGAGTCCAAACTGTGCTTTAGTTTCAAATGTATTAACCCTAAAGAAGAAGGGTGCTTGCGCTCTCAAAGCAACAGCACCTGCAATGGCAGATACCTATTTGGCACTTAAGCAAACAATCGCTATAAAGATTAAATAAGGCCCTTTAAGCCTGCAATACAGAAGGCGGTAGTTGTTGCAATCTCAAGATCTGCGTCAGCGCCGCCTTCTATTCTTTTAGTAGCAACATCGGTGGCGCTTTGAATTAACGCCATAGCTTGAGTGATATCGCTAATCTGCATCTCTTCTAATGAATTGCGAAGTGGGGCAAGAAGTGCACGGTGGGATGCGCCAATTTCAGCAGCACGATCCTTTGGGGTATCGGTTGCACTTAACGCTTTCGCTAACAAATGACGGCCGTCTGCGATATATCTAAGTGCTGCGGTTATCCATTGCTCTATTGCCAATTCTGGATTTTCTGGATTTTTAATTGCTTCAGTTAACGCACTTACAAAGCCATTTAACTCATCAATAACTAAATCAGCAGTCAATTCGGCACTGCTAGCAAAGTATTCGTATACAGAAGTTCTAGATAATCCAGCGCGCTCTGCAACTGATGCGACGGTGACTGCCTCTCCACCTGATTCAAGCGCAATCGCCGCGGCAGCATCAATTAGCTGCTGGCGGCGCCATTCGCGATGTTGCGCTAATTTTTCGGTGTTTATCTTTGGCACAGTTGTAATTATTCCATGGACTCAGCAAGACGTTTTAGGGCTTCTCGGACCACTTCGCCATCGCTTGTACGCCATAAGGGCGGAATCGAGTTAAGTAGAACACTTCCGTAACGTTTGGTGACGATTCTTGAATCCAAAATTGCAACCACTCCGCGATCTTCAACGCTACGAATTAATCGGCCTGTGCCTTGAGCAAGCAATAAAGCTGCGCGTGGCAATGAAACTGACATGAAACCGCTGCCGCCTGCAGCATCAACTTCGGCGCTACGAGCTGACATAACTGGATCATCTGGACGTGGAAACGGAATGCGATCGATTGCAACCAAAGTACAAGCAGCACCTGGGACGTCAACACCTTGCCACAGCGTCATCGTCCCGATTAATACTGAAGTTTCATCGCTGGCGAATTTTTCAACTAACGGAGCAACCGCATCGCCGCGTTTTTGAGTAATGATTCGAATCGGACGTTCCGCCAAAACTTTACGTAAGTGCGCATCTGCTGCTTCCACCCCACGCCAAGAACTAAAAAGCGCCAATGTGCGCCCGCCAGCTGCATCGATTAATTCGCCTAAATGTTCTAAAACTTCTGGTGCGATTCCATCGCGCCCAGGTTCAGGTAAATGCTTTGGTAAATAGAGCATTCCTTGTTGTGCAAAATCAAATGGAGAACCAACATCGAGCATCTGAACATTGGCAGGATCAATCATTCCCTCTTCGAGCTCTTCATCCGCTTCATCACCGACAATAAAACCAATCTGCTTTGCCATCGCATTAAAACCGCTACCGACAGTTAACGTTGCACTGGTAGCAATTACCGGAGTCTGGCGCAACATGTTCTCGCGCAGTACGTCAGATACTGAAAGTGGCGCCAAATAAAGGGTCTTAAAGGTTGGTTCGTACCAAAGAACTTGGCCACCTTTGCCTTTCAGTAATTTCTGGGCGGTTACGTTAACTTCATTAACGGCGCCTTTAACACGGGCACGTTCTGCAAGTTCTGTCGTATCAATAATCTCATCATCTGCTTGCAAGAACTTAA
>CAZMDJ010000087.1:0-1710 GCA_964565165.1 uncultured Actinomycetes bacterium
TAGTTGAAGTCGCAAAGGAATATGGCGCAAAGAACGCTTACTTAATTGATTATGCCCATGAAGCAGATAGCGCTTGGCTACACGAGGTTAATACCGTCGGGGTATCAAGCGGCGCATCAGTACCTGAGTTATTAGTTGAAGATTTACTTAAGTGGTTGGCAGATCGCGGTTACGGAACAGTCGAGACAGTCACCGCGAAGGAAGAGACCCTTCTATTCCAACTTCCACGAGAACTTCGTAAAGATATTAAAGCGAAAGAGTAATTAAGCTCTGGCAGCGCGAGCTGTAGAGATCTTCTTCTGTGCGCGTTGATGCAAGAAGGTATACCAGCCGTAAATTGCACCTAGTACTAACCACGGCGCAACTGAAGCTAAGCCACCAATAAATTCAACAGCGACCTTTGTTATGTGAATGGTGTTGGCCATGGCGGCCCAAAAAAGAACAGTTACAGCAATTCCGATTGGAGGAGTTACGGCTGCAACATATGCAACGCCTGGGCGTCCGAAGCGATTGCCAAGGAGAAACATGGCGAAGACAGTTAAGCCAGAGACAATCCCATAGCTATGGCGAATCAAGTTCTCGATGGATGCGAAGAAGAAGATAAATAAAATCTGAAGGGTAGCGACGCCCTCTTTCTTCAGTTTGATCTTATTAAGGATTTTTATTACTTGATTTATATCCATTATTCATCTGCCTCTACATCAATAAAGTCGCTCATCTTGCTACCACCAGAGATAGAACGTACCTCTGGGTTGATTAGTTTAGGCGCTTCAAGTTGATCGTTTGATAACCCTAAATCAATCATTTCATTAACATCTTTAGTAACTGCAGAACCAACTGTTCCGACCATCTGATTGAAAGCGGTCGCAGTTGAAAGAATGCGCTTACCTAAAGTGTCAATATGTTCGTGCGCTGTTGAAATCTTATCGACCAATTTACCGGCAACAATCTGGATGTTATGTGCGTTTTCGGCTAACTGGCTACGTGAATAACCCATGCTGACGGTGCGAAGTAGCGCCAACATATTGGATGGGGTAGCGACAGTTACATTCTTATCAAATGCATCCTGCAATAAATTCTTGTTAGCAATTAACGCCTCAGCCAAAATAGATTCGAATGGCGCAAAGACCACCACGAAGTTGGCAGAGCCTGCGATATTTGAATACTTACGCTTTGCTAAATCGTTGATGTGCTTTAACAAATCATCTGCATGCGCCTTCATTAATCGTGCGCGTTGGTCAGCGTCATCACTTTCGATTGCAGAGAAGTAATTAGCAAATGGAAATTTAGAGTCAATATAAATATCTAGCCCACCAGGCATCGCAATCTTTACATCTGGAATACCGGCAACGCCTTCAGAGGTTGTGGTGCCGCGTTGTACTTCGTAATGAACGCCTTGAATTAGCCCAGCCGATTCAAGAAGTGATTCCAATTGCGCTTCACCATATTTACCGCGGGTCTGCGAACTAGCTAAAGCGCCAGCTAATTTGGTGGATTGATTTAATAAGTTGGTATTAATAGATGCCATATTGGTGAGCTCTTGTTTAAGCGCGGCATCAGCAGTTGCACGAGCTTTATCTGCTTCAGCAGCCTGCGAGCTAAGAGCGGTGACTTTCTTGGAAAGTTCTTCGAGCGATGTCTTCATTTCTAGAGAGGTATCGCGCTGATTTAACTGCGCAGAGATATCGGTAGTTGGCGCTTTACGTTGGC